>JAKRSG010000322.1 GCA_022402405.1 Bacteroidia bacterium
TTCAACATTACCTTAATAGGATTTGTAAAACAAGATAAGTTTAATATTTACTCAGGTGCCGAGCGATTAAACTAATTCTTCTTCTAACTCCTCCTCTACCGTTGCGTCTTTTTCTATTCTTAGATTATCTATAATAAAAGCCTGACGATCCATAGTGTTTTTACCCATATAATATTCCAATATCTTTTGTATTGGCATATCTGGATTAAGCACAACAGGCTGCAAACGCATATCTTCACCTATAAACAAACCAAACTCCTCAGGCGAAATCTCGCCTAATCCTTTAAATCGAGTTATTTCTGGTCGAACTCCTAGCTGTTTAATGGCATCCTGACGCTCTTGATCGGTATAGCAATAAATAGTTTTTTGCTTATTTCTAACTCTAAAAAGAGGCGTTTCGAGAATGTATAAATGTCCGTTTTTAGCCAAATCTGGAAAGAACTGCAAGAAGAATGTAAGCAATAATAAACGGATGTGCATACCATCAACATCGGCATCTGTAGCAACTACAATCCTATTATAACGCAAATCTTCGATGCTTTCTTCGATGTTTAAAGCATGTTGCAATAAGTTAAACTCTTCGTTTTCGTAAACTACCTTTTTAGTTAAGCCATAACTATTTAAAGGCTTACCACGAAGACTAAACACTGCTTGCAATTCTACATTTCTACTTTTGGTTATAGAACCACTTGCAGAGTCTCCCTCTGTAATAAACAGGGTAGTTTCAAACTTCTTTTCATCTTTTCCATCGTTAAAATGGATACGACAATCGCGCAACTTTTTGTTATGTAGATTGGCTTTTTTAGCTCTCTCATTGGCCAGCTTTTTAATACCGGCCATTTCTTTTCTTTCTCTTTCGCTTTGGTTAATACGCCTCAATAAAGCATCAGCTGTATCAGGGTGTTTATGAAGAAAATCGTCTAAGCTCTTCTTCATAAAATCCATTACAAACTGCTTAACGGTTTGCGATTCTGTAGGCGCCATGGTTTGCGAACCAAGTTTTGTTTTGGTCTGACTTTCGAACACAGGTTCTTGTACGCGTAAACTAACTGCTGCAATAATACTAGCACGGATATCTGCTAGATCAAAATCCTTTTTATAAAAATCTCGTATGGTTTTAGCGAATGCTTCCCTAAATGCATTTAAGTGTGTGCCACCTTGAGTGGTATGCTGACCATTAACAAAACTATAATATTCCTCGCCATATTGATTTTCGTGGGTTATGGCTACCTCAATATCTTCTGCTTTTAAATGAATAATTGGATATCTCAGGGCTTCCTCATTGGTTTTACGTTTTAATAAATCGAGTAAACCATCTTTAGAAAAATATTTTTTATCATTGAACCAAATGGTTAATCCACTATTTAGGTAAACGTAATTCCAAAGCATATTTTCAATGTATTCATTGATATATTTAAAATGCTTGAAAATAGTATCATCAGCCATAAAAGTAATAGCAGTACCATTTGGCTCGATGGTATCATGTAACTTGTGTTCGGTAGCAATTTGTCCTTTTTCAAATTCTACTATTTTGGTCTTACCCTCTCTAAACGACTGTACTTTAAAATAAGAAGAAAGGGCATTAACAGCTTTGGTTCCCACCCCATTTAAACCCACAGATTTCTTAAATGCTTTGGAGTCGTATTTACCACCTGTATTTATTTGGGATACACATTCGATTACTTTTCCGAGAGGAATTCCTCTACCATAATCTCTAATAAACGCTTTGTTATCGGTAATTTTAATGTCTATTTGTCGGCCATTGCCCATTACAAATTCGTCGATAGAATTGTCGATTATTTCTTTTAAAAGAATATAAATTCCATCGTCCATAGCACTACCATCTCCTAGTTTACCAATGTACATACCCGGACGTAAACGGATATGTTCGCGCCAATCTAGGGAACGAATACTACTTTCATCATAATTAACTACTTCTTCTGCCATATTCCTTCAATTAAAGCGCTAAGATAATCAAATGTTGTCATAAGAAAGTATTCTGTTTTGCACAAAACTGTGGAAAATACTGCCAGGCGTACAATAAAAAACCCCGAAACAAAGAATGTTTCGGGGTTCCTTTAATAAAGTTGTTATCAACTAGCGAATAGCAGCTTCGAACAATGGATTAGAGAAGAATCTTCTAAATTCTACATCATCTTTTGCCATAGCTCTTACTGAACCGTTTTTAGATACAGCTTGAGCTAAGTTGGTAGTACAAACATCTTGACTGTTCATTCTAGCGCCACAGATAGCAAGTAAATAATAGTGTTCCCAAGTTAACTCATCAGGATTAATATTATCAATAGTAGTTTTTGCACCAGCAGCGTTACCATTTAATAATTGAGCTAATGCTACGTTGAAATCTGATTTACCACTTTTTGTGAAATTGTTAACAGCAGAAGTATAGTTACCAGCTTTTACATCTAAAACTGCTAAATTATAATAAGTGTTTGCACCGTTATCTGCGGCTTGTTGGTAGTATTTACGAGCAGATACTAAATCTCCTTTAGCGCGAGCTAATGCTCCAATGTTAGCTAATACGATACCATTTTTAGAATCAATTTCGTATGCTTTGTTTAACTGAGTGGCAGCACCATCGTAGTTTTTGTTGTTAAGGTACATAACGCCTAAGTCGTTAAAACCTCTCCAATCGCTGCTAAATTGATTGTTATATGCAATAGTAGCCTCTTCTTTTAATTTAGCATCAGTAGTAATTACTTTTAAATGATATAACTCAGATTGGTTTAATTCTGTGTATTTACCATGGAAAGTCATTAATTCAGCGTCGGTTTTGAATGGTTTTCCACCGATTACTACTAACTCTGATTTACGTAATTTAGGTAAAATAGTTTCAGCAGCTTTCTTCCATGATTTTTCAAAATCTTTACGTAATTGAGCTTCACGCTCTGTATCGTTGATGCTAGCATTGTTGATAATAGCAATCATAGCATCTTTATCAGCAATGTTTGAAGTAGCTAATTCAGCAGCAAAACCTTTCCAGTCTTCTGCTAACATATAACCCATGCTAAAGTTACTATCATTTACTTCAGAGAAACCTAATTTCTTTAATTCTTTTCTGAAATAAGCGAAAGTTGATGAAGATCTTCCTTTAGATAAGTTGCTATTTCTTTCTAACTCTCCATCAGGAGATGCAAATGCGTTGATAGAAATACCTCTAACTACCCAATTTGGATCTTTTTTCAACAATTTCTTTAATTCTGAAATTTGCTTTTTGTTATCTAAAGCTTTTCCGTTTTTGAAGTTAGGATTAAAACGATCAACATCCATTGGGAAATAGATATTAACAGCTTTGTTTGTTAATTCTGGCTTGTAATTATCAGCAGCTAAATAGGTTTCGTTGCTGTATTGTAACATAGAAGCAGTAGTAATTGTTCCCATAACTTTAATGCTATCAGGAACCTGCAAAACTTCTTCTTTATAGGTAAAACGTGGTAATAAATTCACGTTTTTCATTTCAGATGTGTAAGCTACTTTATCTGTATAAGTAATGGTACCACCTGTAGAAGCATTAACAGTATAGTCTGCACTACCCTCTGCTTTCTCTCCTTTGATACTAACTGATCTAAGGTTAATTTCTTTACCATCCTTAGTTTTTAAATAAGGTTGAAATGTAACCACAGCTTTAGACTTCATGGTTTTTGGCGGAACAGTTCCTGTAATTACCACTTGTACCGAATCTCCTCTCATTTCTAGAGGATCGGGATTAACTGAATAAGAGTTTTTAGTAAGATTTGGTCCACTACATGCAGCAACTAAAATAGATGTAGTTAAACTGATGGGTAGAACTTTTTTGAAAAAATCCTTCATTGTTTTTTATTTTTGTTCCGCAATATTACAAATTCTAACTAAAAAATAAAATTAAATATACCATTTTGTATATCATTAAAATAAAAGGCAAGGCCAAAATTCCTGATTATTTACAAGTAAGAGACGAAAATTTTACTTTAATAGCCTATACTCGCACCGACAGACCTGAAAAGGCGCTTGAGAAATGTGGATTGGGTTCACACATTGATAAAATTTTAACATTAATGGAAGAAATGCCTTTTGGGCAAATGACTAAATTAGAACTAAATGACTGATAGCAAAGCAATCATTTCCCTTGAGGGAGTGAATATATTTCAACAAGATAATTTAATTCTTTCGGAAGTAAATTTTGAAATCCATCCAGGTGAATTTGTGTATTTAATTGGTTCAACCGGAAGCGGAAAATCTACTTTGTTAAAGATTTTATATGGGGAACTGAAAATTGAAAAAGGCATTGCACATATTGCAGGTTTTGATTTGGCCAAGCTAAAAAAATCGCAAATTCCTTTGCTTAGAAGAAAGTTAGGTGTGGTGTTTCAAGATTTTCAGTTATTGTTTGATCGCGATGTGTTTGAAAACCTAAATTTTGTGCTAAAGGCAACCGGTTGGAAAAACAGCGCAGAAATTGAACATCGTATAAAGGAAGTGCTAGAAATGGTGAACCTAAGCACAAAATCGCACAAAATGCCTTTTGAACTCAGTGGTGGCGAACAACAAAGAGTAGCTATCGCTCGTGCATTGCTCAATAAACCTGAGATTATTTTGGCAGATGAACCAACAGGTAATTTAGATCCGCAAACTTCAGATGAATTGTTGGCATTATTACACCAAATAAGCTCTACCGGAACGGCTATTTTAATGGCTACTCATGATTATAGAATCTTAGAGAAATTCCCAGCCGACATTATGAGGTGCGAAGGCGGCAAGGTTCTTAATCTTAAATTGCTGAACCAATTTAACCAATCAAGCGAGCAATAAATTGTGCGTTGCTTGTATTGTTAAACTTAGTGTTTAATATTGCTTCTCTCTCCTCCTTCATGGTTTCTGAAGGAATTTTATTTTGTAAAAATTTAATTTTCTCAAGCATTTGTGTTGCATCATCTGCTACATAACACAAGTTTTCTAGTCCAGTTTGTTGCACCATTGGCGTGTTAGCTATAATAAACCTGCCTCTAAATAGTACGTTTATGAGTTTTAGTTTAATGCCCGTGGATTGAAAAGTTGGTACTATATTAATGTGTGCATCTGCAATAAGTTCATCTATTTGTTTCGGACTTAAACCCTGTTTTAATTCGATGTTTGAATGTTTGGCAACTACATTTTTTAATTCAGCACCTGCCCCATCTCCTCCTATTATTAGTTTGCTATCACATTGGGAGAACACTTCATTAACGAGAAATAATGCAGCATGATTATTTTCTGCCACACTCAATTTACCATGGTAAAAACAAAAATTACCTACACCCGATTTTAATTGTACCTCGTTATTGCCATGAAAGGGCATACAAAGTTTTACTTTTTCTCCATACAACTTCTCCAAATCATCAAAATCCTTTGGAGAAATCGCCAAAATATACTGAGCATGCTTCAATTTAGATTCGTACTTTTTTAATAAAAGCGACTCAATAGAGTAATATGTTTTAAGAAAAATATTACCTTCAGATTTAGCCAACAATGCATAATAATCGTGTTCAATATTATGCATACGAACCAGTTTAATTCTGTTTTTTAAAGTTGGATGATCCAACAAATACGTGCTGTGCAGGCCTTCAAATAAAATTGGATAATCATCTTTGGTTAGATTGCACAACAAATCAGGATGATTTCTACTGCTAATTAAATAAGGTAAAAACACCTCAGCACTAAACTTCTTTCTAGGGTAATAATAAACCTTGTCGCAATACTTTAAGAGCGCATCCTGCTTGGCTCTACCGCCATATTCAAAACAATGTAAAATGATAGAAACACCTATTTTATGTAAGTGTTTTAGTTTATAAAAAACATCTATTACACCACCGTAATTAGCCGGAAAAGGAATATCAAATGAAATTATGTGTAGCGAATTTTTCAATTATAAAGTTGAGTAAAGTTGAACAAGTTTTTTGCTCTCTTCCTGCAAATTATATACTTGAGCAGCTTTTAAACAATTATTCTTCAATTTTTCATACAAATCTTTGTCGGTAAGCAATTTATTTAATGCTACTGCAATGGCATTTGGTTCAGCATCACATAAAATTGCTACTTCAAACTCATTATTAATATGTATGTATTCTGGAAAATTAGCGCAAATCTGTGGCTTGCCTGCATGGATATAATCAAAGAACTTATTGGCAAGCGAGTAAAAATAGCTCTTGCCATTTGGCAAAAGTAAATTACAGCAAATATCCACTTGCTGCGTAAGCTCTGGTAGGTTATGAGGCAATACAAATCCTAAAAATTTTACTTTATCAGAGAGGTTTTCTTTTAAACAAAGTTCTCGTAAAAACGCACTCAAATCTCCCTCGCCAGCAATCCATAATTCTGCATTA
>JAKRSG010000323.1 GCA_022402405.1 Bacteroidia bacterium
ATGGCTGCTATAAACCTTATAGAGTCTAGGTGTTTGAAGTAGATAGAATTGTTTTCATAGCTTGCATTCATTGTGGCAATCTACATATTATCGAATAATTATGATAATCGGTTTTTCAATGCAAGGTTTTTTTTGCTAATTGCTTAAAATTTAAACATACATGAAAAAAATCTTACTATTGGGAGCTTCCTGCGCTGTTTTGTTCTCGGCATGTGCAGGTAGTAAAACGAAGAAGAAACCCGTTTCTAATAATTCGGCAACCCCTGCTGCTGCCGCAAAAACTGCTACGATTAAGGATAAGGTTAAGTCGAGCAAAAAACTTAGTGGATTATTCCCTTTATACCAAGATACTGCAACAGGTAATGTTCATATGTTGCTTAAAAAAGACCAACTCGATAAAGATTATATTTACTTTTCATACACTGTTGATGGGGTAGTGGCTGCTGGTCATTTTAGGGGAAGTTTCAGAGATAACAAGGTGTTTACTGTAAAGCGACATTTTGATAAAATTGAGTTTATCGTTAAAAATACCAATTTTTATTTTGATCCAAATAATCCAGTTAGCAAGGCCTCTAAAGCAAATATCAGCGATGCTATTTTAAGTAGTCAGAAAATAGTTGCTGAGGATCCTAAGACTGGCGAAATATTGATTGACGCAAGTGCGGTGTTTTTAAGCGAAGCTTTGCAGCAAATAAAACCTTCTTCTCGCCCAGGTTCAATGGGATTTCAGTTAGGCAATTTGAGTAAAGATAAAACAAAGTTTGTACAGCTTAAAAACTATGAGAAGAACACAGACTTAATTGTAGAATATGTATACGATAACGCCAATCCAATTGGTGGAGGCGGTAAAGAAGTTACAGACCCTCGCTCGGTTAGTATTGTAGTTCAACACACCTTAATAGAGGCACCTAATAACTCGTTTGAACCTAGAGCCGATGACCCTAGAATTGGGTATTTTAGCGAGCAGGTAGAAGACATGACTAGCACTCAAGCTGTAGCTTATAAGGATTTAATTCATCGTTGGCACTTAGTAAAGAAAGACCCCAATGCCGCTATTTCAGAACCGGTTGAACCTATTGTATGGTGGATAGAAAATACTACTCCGCACGAGTTTAGAGCCACTATTAAAGAAGCTGGCGAAAAGTGGAATTTTGCTTTTGAAAAGGCAGGTTTTAAGAATGCTGTGGTGGTAAAAGAACAGCCAGATACAGCCGATTGGGATGCAGGCGATATTCGATATAATGTATTGCGCTGGACAAGCTCGCCGCAACCTCCTTTTGGTGGGTACGGACCAAGTTTTGTAGATCCTAGAACCGGTCAAATACTTGGAGCAGATATAATGTTAGAGTACATTTTTGTAACTAACAGATTACGTCAAGAAAAGCTATTTGTTTCAGAGGGAATGGATGTTGAAATGGGAAATAATAGTTTCAAAAACTTCTGCGATGCACATGATCATTTGCATCAATCTACGCTTTTTGGTAACCAGGTTTTAACTGTACAAGGCTTATCCGAAATTGAGAAACGCGATTACATGAAGCAGTCGTTATACTATTTAGTATTGCACGAAATGGGGCATACCCTTGGGCTCAACCATAACATGAAGGCTAGTCAAATGTTAAAGCCAAATCAGATTCATAACAAATCTTTAACAAGAGAGATTGGTCTTATTGCTTCCGTTATGGATTATCCTGCCGCGAACATCGCCAAAGATAAATCTAAACAAGGTGATTATTTTACTACTCGTCCGGGACCATACGATTTATGGGCCATAGAATTTGGTTATGCGCCTTCTTTGTCTGATCCAAAACTTGAAGCAGAACGCCAAATAAAATTATTATCAAGAGCTAATGATAGTTTGTTAATCTTCGGTAATGATGCTGATGATATGAGAGGTTCTAGCAGCGGTATCGATCCTCGTGTTAATGTGAATGATTTAAGTGGAGATGCCATTGCATACGGTATCGAGCGCATGCAATTGAGCTTAGACTTAATGGACAAAATTAAAGATAAGTATACTAAGCCAAACCAGAGCTATCAAGAATTAAAACAAGCACACTCTGTATTATTAAATGAGTATTTTCAGCAAGCAAATGTAATTGTAAAATACATTGGCGGAGTATACGTAAACCGCGCATTTGTTGGTCAGCCAGGTGCCGGAAAAGCATACACACCAGTTTCTTTAGCAGATCAAAAAAGAGCTATGAGTGCTTTGGCTCAATATGCTTTTGCTCCAAACTCATTTGGCTTTCAAAGCAATTTATATCCTTATTTGCAAAGTCAGCGTAGAGGATTTGGCTTTTTTAGTAGTACAGAAGACCCTAAAATCAATGAGCGTATTTTAGGTTTTCAAAGCATTATACTTTCACATTTGAGCAACCCAACCGTATTAAAAAGAATGAGTAACTCACGTTTGTATGGTAACTCATATTCTGTTTTAACTATGTTTAACGACCTAACCAACGCCATTATTAAAGGCGATAATGGAACAGTTCCAACTCAGAGATTTAATCTACAAGATGCCTATGTAGATATGCTTTTAGGGATAGTTAATGGTAAAAATTATGATGCCATTTCTCAAGCCGCTGCTTTAACTCAACTTAAAAATATTCAGAAAACAAGCATATCTGGTGGAGAAGAGGCAAAAGCTCAAACCCAATTATTAAATCAAAAAATAATTAAAGGCCTAGAAAAATAAGCTTAAATCCAAAAACTGAAGCCTCCTGTTCTAAAAAACAGGAGGCTTTTTTATTTGTATAATTCAGATTGTTAATTAATTAAATAAATATTTTTTGTTTACGGTCGGTTTAGCCCAATTCGAGCTTACTTTTGCATCCACTTTTTTGGTTATTAACCCTAATTATGCACTTATAATTTTTAGGTTCAAACCGAAAAAGCAATAATAACCTGTACCGATACAATGAAATTATCACAATTTAAATTTGCCTTCAACGAATCATTAATTGCTAAACACCCTACAGACGCTAGAGACGAGTCTAAGCTCATGGTAATAAACAGAGCCACTGGCAAAATTGAACACAAGAAATTCTCTGATATTCTTGGAATGTTCAACGATGGAGATGTAATGGTACTAAATAACACCAAGGTTTTTCCAGCCAGATTATACGGAAGCAAGGAAAAAACAGGTGCCAAAATCGAAGTTTTTTTGTTAAGAGAATTAAACAAAGAAATGAAATTGTGGGATGTACTTGTTGACCCAGCTAGAAAAATTAGGGTAGGTAATAAATTATATTTTGGTAACGATGATTTAGTTGCCGAAGTGGTTGATAATACTACTAGTCGCGGTAGAACCATTAGATTTTTATTTGATGGTAGCGACGAAGAACTAAGAAAATTAATTGATAAATTAGGTGAAATGCCTCTTCCAAAATACATGGGTAGAGAGGTAGAAAAGATTGATAGAGAACGTTTCAATACTATTTTTGCTAAAAATGTAGGTGCTGTTATTCCGCCAACAGCAGGTATGCACTTCAGCAGAGAGCTTATGATGCGTTTAGAGATTAAAGGTATCAGATTTCCAGAATTAACTTTGCACAATGGTTTAGGTTCATTCAGAACTGTTGAGGTAGAGGATTTAACTAAGCATAAAATGGATTCTGAGTATTTTGAAATTCCGGTTGAAACTACCGAAATTGTTAACAATGCTCTTAACGAAAAAAGAAAAATTGTTGCAGTTGGCAACTCAGTAATGCGTGCGTTAGAAACTTCTGTTTCTTCGGCTGATAGATTAAATGCTTTAAGCGGTTGGACAGACAAATTTTTGTTTCCGCCACATGATTTTAAAATTGCCAATGTATTGATTTCAAATTTCCACCCACCTGAGTCAACCTTATTAATGGCAACTGCAGCTTTTGCTGGATTTGAATTGCTAGAAGAAGCCTATAATGAAGCTATTAAAAAGAAATACAGATTCTTGGCCTACGGAGATGCCATGATAATAATCTAGATTATTCAATAGGCCAAGAAAAATTCTTGGCCTATTTTATTTATTTATATGAAAAAGTTTGCCATTATTGTTGCAGGTGGAAAAGGCCTTAGAATGGGTTCTGATATTCCTAAACAATTTCTTCCATTAGCAGGTAAACCTGTGTTAATGCATACCATTGAAGCTTTTTCAAATATTGGTGAGATTGATATTATTTTAGTTTTACCAAGTTCTCAAATTTCTTATTGGTTGAACCTATGCAACGAGTATAATTTTGCATTACAGCATCAGATTGTTGAAGGAGGAGAAACAAGATTTCAATCGGTTAAAAACGGTTTAGGAGCAATTCCAAATTCAGTAAAAAATGGTCTTGTGGCCATTCATGATGGAGTACGACCATTAATTTCTGGTAAAATAATTCAGGATTCTTTTCAAGTAGCATCCAAGAATGGTAATGCGTTAACTGCGGTTCAACTCAAAGATTCTATTAGATTTCTGGAAAATCATACCAGTAAAAGTCTAGATCGCTCTCAATATGTTTTGGTTCAGACACCCCAAACATTTGATGTTAATTTGATTAAAAAGTCGTACGAAGTGGCTTCTAATCCAGAGCAATTTACAGATGATGCCTCTGTTGCCGAATGGGCAGGTTTCCCTATTCATTTAATTGAGGGAGACTATCGTAATATTAAAATTACAACCTCTGAAGACTTGATTATTGCGGAGGCAATTTTTAATAGCCTCAAATAGTTTATAAAATACCCTTAGTTATAAGGTAGGGGATAATGAGCCATAAAAGGCCTTTAATCAAGAAAAATAAAAAGCCAAATACACCCATTCTTTTGAACCACAAGGTAATTTTTCCTCTTTGTTTGTGAGGTACCGGGCACTCTAGTGGCTTATCTTGCGCTTTTTCTATAGTTGGTTGCATATCTTGATAACAGCACAAATGTAATTCGGTTTGTCATAAAATAAAAATGCCCCAGAAAATTCTGAGGCATTTTTACCTAATTAAAACATTTTTATTCTTTGATAAACTTAATGGTCTTGGTAGTTTGTTTAGAGCTAATTTGAACCATATACACTCCAGGTTTCAAACTTGTATTAACCTCTAATACTCCCAGATTTTCATTAGATTTAATTTGAATAAATTGACTTGAAACCTCTTTACCCATTAAATCAAAAATCTTTACCGTAGCATTAGTATTTTCTATTCCAGTAATAACAAAAGCTCCATTACTTGGATTTGGATATAAGCTTATAGAAGTTAAATCCATATCGTTTATGCTTAAATTTATAAGCTTACTGTAGCTAAATTTACCATCGTTGTCTACTTGTTTAACTCGGTAAACTTGCTCCATTTGGCCTGAACCAAAAGCATTTTTATGAATAAACTGGTAGTTCTTTAATGTGTTAGAATTTTTAGCTGCTTTTACTTTCGAAATGGAAATAAACTCTTGATTACTATTTAAGTTTTCAATTTCAAAATGATTGGTATTTATTTCGCTTGCAGTGCCCCATGAAATTACTGCATCTTCATTACTTATAGCACCTTTAACATAGCTCCATTCTACAGGAACAGTGCTGGCTGCTGTTACAAAAACAGTGTCTCTAAATGTGCCACAAGCATTGGTATAATTTGCCACATATGCATAAATACCTGGTGTAGTGTATGGACCAACTGTAATAGTAACATTGGTATCAAGGTATGAACCTAAGAACGTCCACTCAAAGCCAGGTGCAGATGCCGGTACAGGCAATGGAACTCCAGAATTTAAAACATTAGGGTCTTGAGGAGAAGTTCCAGAATTAACCCAATTGGTAGCAGAGTTTACATCCGGACCAGTTAATCTATTTCCACTACTAGAAACTGCTGAGGTACCACCAGTCCAATCTGCAGCAGTTACACCTGCAGCAGCCGGGAATGTGAATGTTCCATAAACAACTGCATCTATAATTGCATTTGTAGAGCTGTTTCTTAGAATTCTTCCAGCTGTTCCAGTTGAACCAAATGTACCTGTATAGTTTGCGTGGTAATAAAAATTTGAAGGCGAAGGAACACTGGCTCCTAATTGTCCTACCGCGATAATTGCTGTTCCGTTCGGACTAAGTTTTGTTCCAGTAGGGAAGGTATATGTGCTTAACAAAGCAGTGGTGCTCCATTGTTCTAAAATTACACCAGCTAAATCTGAATTTGGAACTCCTGTAATTTCTATATAGTCATCTGCAACTAAGTATGCTGGCCAACCACCAGTTGGTGCACCTGTACCTGTTTTGAAATGACAAACCTCCGTTATAAAAAATGCACCTGCTGGAAATAATGGTGAAGATGCTTTTAATACAAAAGTATCCGTTGGTGTGGTTGCCAGAGCAGTTCTTGGTGATACGCTTATAAGCGCTTGAACTTCGGTGTTTGATTGCTCATAAATGGTGTCATTGGCACTAATAACATTAGCTGCATTTGGTGTAATATGTGCAGTAACAGAATAATTTCCG
>JAKRSG010000324.1 GCA_022402405.1 Bacteroidia bacterium
ATTCAAAACGCCATTCAAAAGCGTTTTCAAAAATCTTGTTGGCTTTTATTTCTTCTATTTCGGTTTCTAGCGTCTTGGTTTCTTCTGTGAGTTGCGCTACCTTTTTGTTCCAATCGGCTTTTTCTTTTTTATTGCGTTCAAACAATTGTACCTGATTGGTTAGTTGAAACAACTCGCCACTCAATTTACGTAGCTTTAATACTTTTGGGTCATTTGATGAAATTTCACTCCTAAAATCCGATTTAATATCGGCGATCAGTCGTTCCATTTCTCTTTTCTGTTCCTTACTTTTAGCATTGCGGTAAGTGTCAACTGCCATTCGATAGCTGTCAATAGTCCACTTGCTTTTTTTCAAGGCTTGTTTCAGGTCGGCATCAATGGCAAAGCGACTTACCAACGAGTTTCCACATTTTATATTTATGTCTATGTTTGGCAGTGTTTCAAGTTCTTTAGCGCTTTTATAGTATGCATTTTTTAATAATTCAATCCACAAGCGCAAACGGCAAATTTTAACTGAATTGGCATTGATATCTACACCAAAGAGGCAATTTTCTATTATAGTTTGCTTTTCGTGAAACAGTGTTTCTTGTATTCGCTGGCTTTCGGAAGCGAGTGGCGAGCTAGTTGAACTTGGGCTATATTCAAAAAGTTCGCCTTCTTCGTCTGTTACAATCAATTCATCATTTACCACTTCCACCTGATATTCTTTCAGGCGTTTTCCATTGCGGTCTTGCAGAATTTTCAAGTCGTTTTTAACGGCAATCATTTCATTAAGTGCCGAAACCAAAAAGTGGCCTGAACCAACGGCAGGATCACAAATTTTAATGCTGTTAACAATGTTATTGGCTTCTTTTCTGTCCTCTATCTTATCATAAAGTTCTTCGATATTGTTGCAGTTCCATTTTTTTGTTTCATTAAATTTCTGCACTACTGCATTACGAATAGTTTCACGACACATATACATGGTGATGAAACCGGGAGTAAAAAACGAACCGTCTTTATAGCCATTTATTTTCTCGAAAATTAAGCCAAGAACAGAAGCATTAATTAGCGTTTTATTGTCTTCCTGAATGTCTTCTCCGCCTTCTGCACCAAAGTCGTAAGCATCTAAAAACTCAAACAGGTATTGAAGCGTAGAAAGGTTTCCCGACCGTTTTTTACCTTGTTGGTCTTTCAACACAGTTTGCGAAAAAATTGGAATGATTTTATCGTCTTTCAGATTGCTTATAAACAAAGTAACTTGTTCAATATCGGTTGGTTCAAAAAGTGATGAATTGAGGTAAGGAACTTTTTCGAAAATCTTCTTTACATCTTCATTTCTCTCGTCATACTTTCGAGCCAATACTTGAAAAAACAGGCTATTCAGATCATCATAATTCTTTATTTTGTCGATATTGAGAAACGAATATGATTTATCGCCTTTGCTCACAGCTAACTTGTCATATTTGTTGTAAGTGATGAGTTGGGCTTCTAATAACTTAAGAAACAAAATACGGTTTATCCAAGTGATTGAAAGTTCAAGTGCAACATTAAAAAGTCGTTCTTGTTGTGTGTTACCAAACTGACTTGGCTTTTCAAGGCGACTAATTTTATCTAAGCTGTCAAGTTGAATAATGGTATCTTCCAAGATAGTTCCTGTGTGTCGCTCGCCTTCTTTGTTTCGCTCAATCAGTTTTTTGCTTCCTTCTTTGGTTTCAGTTAAGCCAATGATGTGCAACAACTCGCTATAAAAGCGTTTATCAAGACTATTGCTGTCGTTGGTAAACGGCAGTTTTAAAAGATGCTCGGGAGATAACAATTTAAATAAAGCTATCAACGAATTATCGTCTGCTTTATCTGCATTGCGTAAGGGTTTTTGAAAGTCTTGAATATTGAAATAGGTAAACTCAATTTCAGATGTAATATTGGCAATAAACGGCTCGGCAATTTGTTTATAGAAAAAATCTGTTTTAGTGTCGGCCAAACGACCTGCTTCAAAGTCGCTGAATTGTTTTACAAGGTTTTTATCTTGAGCAAAAAGTCTGTCAAACAAGGTAGCGTCAAAAATGAACCACTCGTTTATGTTGGTTGCTACCAAATGTTTTACCTCAAGATTTTTGTGAGAAATTCTTTCTCTTAGATAATACAAAACCAATTCCTGAAACGCTTTTGCATTCAGTTTTTTGACAGTTATCATCTCACTTTTATTGGTAGGCTTTTTAGCTTCTAGAATTACACCAACCGTTGAGCTTGCATTTTGACCGTTATGAATAACAAGATCGTTTCTACCTTTAGTATTTATAAAATGGTTTTGCTTATAATACGTTTCTTTTAGAAAATCAGAAACCAAGTTTTTATGAAACTCTTCACTTTCTGTGTCATTTATCCTATCGAGTAAGGTAACAAGATTGGTTTTGAAACCTTCAATTTCAGTCCTATTCGGCTTTACTTTTAAAAAAGCTTTATTTAGCGCCTTTCTTGGTTTCAATTCTTTTAAAATCATCTACAAACTAAATTTTAATTTCAGTCGGTTAAGATAAGTTTTTCACTCGAAATCGTGTTAATGACTATGGAAAAAAGTGGGGTTTTGGGTTTGAGAAGTGTTTGTATTTGTTATTTATTCCATTCTTTTAATATGTTGTCCATAATTAGTTCAAGTCTTTCCTCTTTGTCGTCACACGAAAAATACAAAATACTCAAAGCGGCAAATTGGCCAATGGCTTTATCCGACTTGATTTTCTTTATATTGTCCTTTTATATTAGCGTGCCAAAACTTACCAAGTGAACCAGCTTTAAATTCATACCATAAATTTTCTGGAAAGTCATAATACTGCCAAACAGCACCAGTGCTTTTAAACTCAATTTCTAATGTTGAAGTATTGGGGTCGTATCCAATACTTGTAATCATTGATGATTCTACATATTCTCTGTCCATTTTTTTAAAATTTTTGTTGTCTAATTCGTGTTACTACTACTTTGTAATTTTCAGTATTTTCAGGATGTGCTACTTGCCATTTCTCAACTAATTTAGGATCCTCACTTGTCGTTCTTGGAACATTCAATTTTAGTCTAACTCTTGAAGGTATTTTTATAGCCTCGCCAACGATAATTGCTTCACCTGTTCTTAAAGATGGCAGTAAGTCAATCAAACTATTTAAGTTGTCAGGAGCTGAAGATTTTACAATTGATTGGTCGCCTGAATTTGTCAAACGTAAAGCTATAAATGTGCCTACTTGTGCCAAAATAGTTTCTGAAATTTCAGATGGTCTTTGAGAAATTACTAAAGCTCCTAGACCAAATTTTCTGCCCTCTTTAAATACCTTTTCAACTGCTATTTTTGAATAACTATTATTGTCATTTTTGTTTAGATAATTATGGGCTTCCTCGTATGCAAGTAGCAATGGTCTATTTTTACCTGTGTATGTTTCGTCTCTGCCCCAAAACATACTATCGTAAATAAAACGTGTAATAAGTCCGACTGTAATATCTAAAACTTCAAAAGGCACCCCGCTTAAATCAAGTATTGCCAGTTTCTTTTCACTACCAATCCATTCGTTGAGAAGGTTATGTAGGTCTTTTGGTGAAGTTGCATCTTTAAATTCGCCTGGGTTAAACAAAAAATCATATCTCGAATCTTTAAGCCTTGAAAGTATTTTTTTTTCGTAAGAATAAAAGTCGTTGTGCTGTGTTTTATAAGGAGAAACGTTTGAAGCTGTTGATAAATGAGAAGTAAATTTGGCACCAACTAAGCTTTCACAATCGCCTTCATTTTCAATTACTGCGTTTTCTCTCGTTTGCTCGTCCTTTTTAGTTGTTGTAAAACTTGCGTTCAGCCACCAATTCATTTCGTGCCAAAGTTTTCTTGCACTAAAAGGAATTGGAGAATCAGCAGTAACAAAATCAGGATTGACAACACCAGCTTTTAAAGCACAATTTTCCTTTTTTAAATTGGTTACTAATTCTCTGAATAATCTGTAGTCTGGCTTTTGGTCGTCAGTAGGTTTTGCGCCAACAAGAAAATAAGCTAACTCATCAAAACTCATTAACCAAAATGGAATAAAAAGGGGATTTGCATCTTCGTTAATTTTGAAAACCTTGGCATCAGGAAATGCACTCGAATATTCCCCGTGAGGGTCAACTAATATTACTCTTGAGCCTTGATAACCGTCTAATATTGCTTTTAAAATACAAACAGTTGTATTTGATTTACCACTTCCAGTAGAGCCAAGTATTGCACAATGTCTCAAAACAAGTTTGTGTAAGTCTGCATAAACACTTAAATTTTCAGATGATGAATGCTTGCCAATTTCTATTGCACCAGCATCTTTCTTGCCGTAAATATCGAAAAGGTCTTTTTCAATTACAATGTGAACTTCATCATTTATTGTTGGATAAGTTCCTATGCCTTTTTCAAAATCATCGTCACCAATTTTCTCCCCAACCAATTGAATGGTTAAAAATCGTGAACCAAAATTATACTTTAAAAAAGCTTCGTCTGATTTGTTTGGTGTGTTGCTTACGGATGAGACAATTCCATAAATAGTAATATTACCGATAGGAATTTTAATGAAAGTTCCGATTTGTCCTATTTTGTAAAGTCTTCCGTTTATGATAGGTGCAGCCGAAGGAATATCATTAGAAACTTCAACTTCAACCGTTCCTGAATCAACACGAATTATATGTCCTAAATATGTTATTTCTGTTTTCATTTTACGATTGTATCTATTGCTTCCTTTTTGCCTGAATTAGAAATAAGAAAGTTTACAAGTTCATTAAAGTCGCCAAGTTTAAATTTGCCATCTGTTTCATCCCAATAGGAATCTGCCTTTTCATTAGGCTTCAAGTCAGTTGAAATATATTCCCATTCTCCAAGGTTTCCGTTTATTATTGCCTTTTTAGGGCCGAAAACATTCAAGTTCATATAAGACGAAGTTTGTTCGTGTAAACTTTCAACCTCTGAATCTTGAAAGAAAAAAACTAAAGCCGTTAGGCGATTATTTTGTCTTAAACAGTTGAATATAATTTCGTTTATGTGTTGGTCTGAAAAAGAGTATCCTGTAAATACAAATAATAACTCACCACTCAAAAGATAATTTTTAAGCCTGTCGAAATATGCAATGAAAGGTTGCTTTTTTGAGGAATCATATTTTTCTTTCGATGGATAAATTACTAATTCATTTTCTTCCTTTTTGATATTTTCAATTTTCCCAATTCGGATAATTTTTTGAGCCTTCGTTTTCGGGTCTAATCTCCAAAACCAGCTTAATGAACCGTGGATTTTCCAAAGTCTAATCCAATTTTGAGTTAAGTCCTTTTTATTTACGAATTGGTCAATGCTCTCTTGCCAGAAGAATGGCTCGTATGAGCCAACAAATCCGTCAAAGTATGGTATTTGGCTTGCCTCTAATGACTTTTCAATTATCAGATCGTAGTTGGTAGTAAAGACTTCTTTGGAGATATCACGATTTAAAAGACTAAGCCAAGCAAAAAACTTTTTGGTTTTTTCAATGTCTGCTACGGCTTCTTTTTCTGCAATGATATCATAAATGATTGTGCATATTTCTATGTCAAGTAACTTTGCTGCTTCTCCTGTTACACCCTCATACTTTTTATTATTCTTTTCTCCCGTGATCTCTCTTATTCTTCGAATATGATTTAATATATCTTCGATATTTACTTTTCTGTCAGTAAATGCAGTTTCCAAGTCGGTTTTTACAATTTTAAAATTCGCAAGAAAGTCACCAGTCAATTTTGTTTCTATGCCTGTTGTTAATTGTTCAACATTTGGAATTTTTAATGCACAAGATGTTCCTGCTCCAAAAAAGAAACCAATATTTTTCGAGTATGATAAATGTGTCTTTAGTTCTCTAACTTCTCTTATTATGTTTATTTTTTCCATTGATATTTATCTGTCTTGTGAATATGATTATTGTTGTCCTTGTGCGGTAGGGAAATAATATATATAGTGCAACTATGTATCGGCTTGTAGGCTGTGTTGCACCGCTTTTAAAATTGTCGAAGCGTTAGCTTTATTTTTCATTTTGTCTGACTGTTTATTGGTTGCACAGTCATCCATAGAATGAACGCTAACCCTTTTGGCGCTTGGCGCAGTGGCGGATTTCGAAGCACAAAACCGTCAAAACACCACAAAAGTTGATGTGAGACTGAATGTTAAATTAACCACTTCACTTGCAATTGATCCAAACGCTTGTTAGCAGCTGCCTTTCTTTTATTTTCTTGTATTGTCAGTGTCATTTAGTTTTTATGAAATGCTGGAAATTTTCTGTTGTGTTGTGTCCAAAGGGTTTACTGTCTCCCAATTTTAATAAAACAAACTCTCCTTTGTTTATCTCGTCAATAAGTTCTGCTTCGAACTTAGCCAACTGTCCGTTTAGTCGTCTAACTTCTTTTTCTAAATATTTAGCCAAAGGAAAATCATCATCCTTTTTGAATT
>JAKRSG010000325.1 GCA_022402405.1 Bacteroidia bacterium
TTATCTGCAAATATTGCAAACTGATGCTTGTATTTTTTGATGATTTGCAATATTAAATTGTATTTTTTGACAATTCAATTTTCAGCACGATTCATCAGGCCATAGGTTTGTTTATCAATTTAAAAACAAAAAATTATGAAAAACAAATTTACAATCAAAGCTTTCTTGATCATGGCTATGTTCTTGATGGCTACTACTTCTTATGGACAAAATTTTTACGCCAAGCTATCCGGAGGGTATGCTTTAGGTTCAGCAAGTTTATCGGATGAAATTAACAATTCATCAACAGTTGGAAGTATTGAAACAATTACGAAAGCTGACCTCAAAATTGGCACAGGAGGGAACTTTGGAGCCGCATTTGGCTATTCTTTCAATGAAAATATTGCCACTGAATTAGGTATTAATTATTATATTGGCTCTAAAAGTATTGCTGAAAACAAAGAGGAAGACCAATTCTCAAGAGATTCATATAAATTAAGTTTTTCAGGGAAAATGATAATGTTCTCTCCTACTATTGTGTTCAGTCAATCTATAAATGGATTAAAACCTTACGCAAAATTCGGGCTGATTATCGGCGTTGGATCAGTAAATACAGAAATGGATTTTGAATCTACTTCCATCATTAATCCATCAGCGAAAGAGTATGGAAGCATGACTTCAAAATTTAGTGGAGGAATAGCTTTAGGAATTAATTCTGCATTAGGGATTTCGTATGAAATAAACGATAGAATTTCAGTTTTTGGCGAGATACAAAACATTAGTTTAAATTACACTCCTAAACAAGCCGAGATAATTAAAAGTAGCGAAAACGGAGTTGATAATTTATCATCACTCAAGACTAATGAAAGAAAAACAGAATTCACAGATTCATACACAACAGACTGGTCTAAACCTAAAGACGAGAATGCTCCTTCCAAAGAAATTGCCCCCAATATACCATTCAACAACATTGGAATAAATATAGGTATGCACATTAATTTTAATTAAGAAGAGAATTTATCTAAAAAAATCGGGCCAACATAGCGTTTGTGTCCGATTTTTTTTGTCATGATATTACGAATTTCCATACCTATGATGGGTATTTCGTTAACATAAATAGATTTTATTCCAAAAACTATATAATAAAGCCAAACAAATAAACCAACAACCTACTTCCTTGGCAATTTAAATCTTAGTCCCAAGTATATTTCTCGTCCTCGAGTTGGTCCCCAAACCGAGGAGGTATCAAAGTACGGACTAAAAGGATCTTGCCAACTGTTAATGGGTTGTAGTTGCCTAAAATCAAAGATGTTTTCGATGCCAGTGTATATTTCAAACTTATTGAATACGTATGTAAATTGCGCGTTTACGATGGTATATGGGTTTGAAAAATCGGGGCGACGAAAAGCCTCTGGATTTCCTTGTGTATTGGGTAAACGTTGCGTGCCATACCAGTGAATATTCATATCAAAATGGTATTTATTAGACAGGGGCTTAAAGCTAAAAGTGTTCAAGAATTTGTGGCGCGCATTAAAAGGGAGTAACACTTTTTTGCCCTCTATCTCTCGGTAAACATCTAAGAAATTATAACCGGTTTTTAGTTCAAATCTATTGTATAGTTTTAGGTATAACTCGGCTTGAAATCCGTTACTAATACTGGTGCCCTTAAAGTTTTGTATAAGTGCCAATTGTGCATTGACATCATAATCTGGAAATATTTGATTTTGAAAATTGGTATGGTAATAATCAACACTCAGGTAGCCCGATAATTGCTTGCTTTTTGTCTCGAATTTTCGGGTTAGGTTCAAACCGAAATTATTGGCTTTTTCTGCTTGTAAAGGTTCAGCAAAAATAATGTTGCGAGAGCTTACTAATAGTCCAATATTTTCACTAAAAAGATTAACGGCACGCCAACCACTGCCGGCATTTGCGCGGATAATTGTTTTTGGAAATACATCAAATTTCACCAAGGTTCTTGGAGTATATTGGGCACCAAATTGATTGTGATAATCTACCCTAAAACCGTTTAACCACGTGAGTTTATCATTAAAAAAACGGAAAGTATTTTCGGCAAATATGCCAGGTATATTTTCTACGCGAAGGTAATTTCCGGCATAGGTTCTTTGTAAGTTATTTTCGGTAAATGCAATAGTTTCATTTAGTTCAAAATGCCTGAAGCTAATGCCTGATTTTAAGATATGCTGTTTGTAAGTATACTCATGCTGTAAATTGCCATACACACTGCGTTGTGTAGCATTATATTTTACTGTTCCAAAATACGAATTTTGCTGCTGGTACATGGCAGAGGCCATAAGTAATACATGGTGTTTATCGTTGAACCTATACCCCGTTTTGGTCCATATTTCGGGCTGATTGATAGCCACTGTTTGTCCGTACACACTGCTGCTACCTTTATCTTTTAGTGGGTTAAATTGCGTTTGTCCGCCCACGCGTTCTTCGTTAAAAAAACGGAAGCCAATTCTGCTGTGCCAGCCCCAATTTTTGTCGTTTCCATACTTCCATTTATTAGATATTAAATAGCGCGTAAGCAAAGGTAAATCTAGGAAATTATCTTTATCCCTATCTATTTTATTGGCTGGCTGAACCGAATGAAAGGCCGTTAAATTGCTCCACTTTCCTTTTTTAAAGGAGTAATTTGCGTTGACATGTTTTTCTAAAAAATTATTGGCATATACATTTAGTAATAAACGCTCAGATTTATCTGGCTCTTTGGTTTCAACATTAATTTGACCGCTAATGCTTTCAAAACCCTGTAATACACTATTAGCTCCTTTTGCTACATAAATATTATCTACCAAAGTACCCGGAATACTACTAATTCCGTAGGTATACGATAAGCCTTGAATAAGCGGAAAACCATCTATTAAAACTTGGTTGTATACACCCGATAAACCTAAAATACGCAATTCTTTAGAATTGGTAATTACATTGGTAGTTTGCGGTTGCACGGTAGTTTGCGTTTCAAAACAACCTGCCAGATCACAGCAAGCAGATTTCCCCAATTCTACTTGCGTAATTTGCTCCGTTTTTATAGGATTCTTATCCGATATCATTACCCCCGAACGCAGGTCTTTTACCACAAATTCTTCCAGCAATTTTATTTCTTTAAGAGTAAAATTTACAATTAATGTAGTACTTACATAAATGGTATCTGAACTATGGCCTTGTTTGCTTGCCAACAACACATGAGTAGTGTCTGTATTTAAGGTAATCTCAAACGCGCCAGCAACATCACTCTGCACACTTTTGTCTGAACCTAACACTGCTATGGTTGCTCCAACTATTGGCTTCTTGCGTTGGTTGTAAACCTTGCCTTTAATAGTTTGAGCAGAGAGCGCAAACGGAAACAGCAAGGCCAAGCCAATTATTAAATTTTTCATATGTACTGTTTACTTCTTAACCTTATACGGACGTTCATCTGGAAGTTCGCAACTACCCGTATTCTCTATGGCTGCCTGTATTTCCTTTTCGCTTACTAGGAAGCGATTATATTGCAGGTCGAAAATGGTAGTAGTTCCTTGTTTACCGGGAGTAAAGGAAACAATTCCGGGTAATTTTTGAACATTTGCGGCTATCATTTTTAAATCGGTAGCACAAGTTATGCCTCTCACTTTCATTTGTGTGGTTAATAGGCTATCTGATGTTTGGAATTTATTGTTTTCACTGGCAAAAGCAGCGGTGTTTGAAGCAATAAAAATAACGATTGTACAAACAAAAAATTGGATGATTTTCATTTTTTAGATTTTAAAAAGTTATAAAATAGTGGATAAAAAGTATGGGTTCAGACCCCATAAAAGCTATTTTATACTATCCTTGGCGGCTGCCAAAAATCTCCTACAAATGTTTCAATTTGCATTATTTGCTGAACCGAGAAAATATTATAGGTAATTAGTTGTTTGGGTTTTACGGCAATGGAAGCTTCAAAAAACGTAATTACACAAGAACCACAAACTTGGAAAGGATTGCAATTTTCGCTTTCACAATCATCTCCTAACGTGGGTTTACAAAAATCTGCGCAGCAGCATTTAGCCTCAGAAACAGGCAAAACCAACTCTATGCCTGGCAATAAGGCCAAGAACAAAACCAATACACCCAATAATTTCGCTACATATTTCATTGTAAGGCAATAATACATTAGTTTTAAAAAACCTACAAATACAAAATATTTGGCTTGAACCAATTCACTTAAACGAAGAAAAGAAATAACTTTTTGCAGGGAGTAAATTACTCGTGGTATTTTCTTTAATAAATTTGCTACAACTCTTTATGGGTGGAGGCATAAGAAACCAAAATTAGAACCAAAGAATCGTAGTAATTTTCGAGTTACTTAATATTTATTTCTGGATGCTCTTTGTCTAGGGTAGTTACCGGAAATTCGTTTATGTATTTAGATAATTCTGGATGCTAATCATTAATTAAAAGCGTAATTTTTAAAATGTCGTCGTTTAGTTGTTTTTCTGTTTCCAAATAAGTTTAATTTAGGTTGTTATTAGGTAGTTTATTTTTTACCAAAGCATTTTATTGCAAGTGATAAGCAAAAAATATAGTTTAAATGGCTTGCCTTAAATATAAACGATCGCATTACGCGTTGTTATCACAATTATAAAGCTATGGCAACTTAGACCTGTTACATAAAAAAGATTAAAACTTACATAAATAGGGACTGTAATTGGGTATAGAGAAAGTTGGGAAAATGGCTTCTGGCTGCTGGCACTATTTAAATAGATTTGTGGCAATATAGATACCCGCTGCAGGCAATATAAATTCGTGCATTCCTGGCCACTGGTTTTTGAGGAAGGGTGAGTTTATTTTAGAGGAGAGTTAGGACGTTTAATACTGGGTGGACGATTGAATATTTTAAACGAGTTTAATTTACTCAATCAAAGTAAATCAAATCTGCAAAAACAAATTAGAAACATCTTATCTACTTTATAGAACCGAACAATATTTTTCAAAATATTTGACCTAAATTCGCGTGCTCAAAAAAATCGCAACATGATTTATTTCTTCGAAAATTCTCGCCAACATGTTTTCGCCGTTCAATCTAATCAGGCATTTACCGCCGAAACTACTCAAAAATTAAACTGGCTTTTTGGCAATGCCAAGGCACTCCAAACAGAGGTTTTATCTGGAAGTTATATTGGTCCGCGCGCCACTATGGTTACCCCTTGGAGCACCAACGCGGTAGAAATTACCCAAAATATGGGCATAATCGGAATCATCCGTATCGAAGAATTTGAACCTTTAAATGAAGAAAATGCAGCTTTCGACCCAATGCTTTTTCAGAAATATGAGGCTTTGGATCAGACCATATACACCATAAATATTGTGCCTGAACCCATTCTAAACATTAGCGATATTGCGGCATACAACAAGCAAGAAGGATTGGCATTGAGTGATGAAGAAGTAGAATACTTAAACAACTTAAGCACCAAAATTGGAAGGTTACTTACAGACTCTGAAATATTTGCGTTTTCGCAAGCTAACTCTGAACACTGCCGACATAAAATATTTAACGGAACATTTGTAATCGATGGCGAGGCCAAAGAAACCTCGTTGTTTAAGCTCATTAAAAAAACCTCTGAGACAAACCCCAACCAAATTGTATCGGCATATAAAGACAATGTAGCGTTTTTAAAAGGTCCGACACTTACCCAATTTGCCCCAAAGAGTGCTGAAAAAGCTGATTTTTACAGCGAAACAGAATTCGAATCGGTATTATCTTTAAAAGCCGAAACACATAATTTCCCAACCACCGTAGAACCCTTTAACGGCGCTGCCACTGGTTCTGGCGGAGAAATTAGAGACAGATTAGCTGGTGGTCAGGGTTCTTTGCCATTGGCAGGAACGGCCGTTTACATGACAGCTTACTCTAGATTAGAATCTGATAGACCTTGGGAAAAAGCCATGGACGAGCGTGCTTGGTTGTATCAAACACCCATGGATATTTTGATAAAAGCATCGAACGGTGCTTCCGATTTTGGTAATAAATTTGGTCAGCCACTCATTAGCGGCTCCATTTTAACCTTTGAACACCAAGAACCAAATAGAAAAACTGCCTACGATAAAGTAATTATGCAAGCAGGCGGTGTGGGCTATGGTAAGCTGAACCAAGCCATTAAAAAGCATCCGAAAGCAGGCGATAAAATTGTAATTTTAGGTGGCGACAATTACCGTATTGGCATGGGTGGTGCGGCGGTTTCATCAGCTGATACAGGCGCATTTGGTTCAGGCATAGAATTGAACGCCATACAACGCTCTAACCCAGAAATGCAGAAACGTGCAGCCAACGCCATTAGAGGATTGGTTGAAAGCGATGCTAACCCAATTATCTCTATTCATGATCACGGTGCTGGCGGTCACTTAAACTGCCTTTCTGAATTGA
>JAKRSG010000326.1 GCA_022402405.1 Bacteroidia bacterium
TGGCCTACATAAAAACTCTGCGGATTATCTTTGGCAGCCACATCTCTTAAATAGGTAGAATTGGCGCAAACTAAATCTGCTTGAGCCATAATTTCTGGTTCTAATGTTTTGCCATGTTTATTCCAATAGGGCACACTCATCATGTTGTCTCGCGTGTAGTAGATAGAAACTTTTGGCTTCAATAACTTTTTAAGGTAGAAACTTCTAAACATATCACTGTCGTTAAACAAGACATAATCTTTCATTTCAAGTCGTTTAATCGCTTTTTTTATTTCCGAAGCAAAACGTTTGTTGTTGATAAAGTTGATTATTCTAAACAAAAATGTAAACGGAATCCAGTTTATAGACTCCAAAATGGTATTTGGGTATAATGTGTATAGGTTAGAGTTAATTTGAACCAAATTCTCCTCGCCCGTTTTCATGATATGTATGCGTTTTTTTACATTGGGTAGATTTTTTTCTCTTTTAAGCGAAGCCCTATCAAAAGCGTAGTTTACATATAAAACCCTATTTTGTTTTGCAAACTCATCGGCAATATTAATGCAATTGCTTCCTATCAAACTATCGTATGGTTGTAGGCCAACTACAACAATGTCTTTGTTTTTCATAGATGTAAACTTCTGGGTTCAAAAAAACATAAAAAATTTGGGAATTTTAACCTTGTCAAAAAAATGGACACAAATAAACCTTGAGTTAATAAGTGTTTCCATTTCACATATATAAGACTACTTACTTTGTTGATAGCAAAAATTAGCAACAGAACTATATAAATCATTATGAAAAACGTTCAGCAAATACTATTGATTTTGATTGGAATATTTGCCTTTTCCAGAGAAGGTAAAGCCCAAGCAGATTCAATTTTTCTGGATCCAAAAATCGAAATAGAGGTAATTTTACCTTCCTTGGATTCATTGTATGAAATTGCTAAGTTGAATAATCCAACTTTAAAGCAAGAGGCCGCAGCCATGCGTTCTGCGCAATGGGCCGAGCGTTACATGCGCTGGATCTGGGCTCAGAATATGAGTGTTTTCTATAATTATTCTTTTGGTAGTTTGCCATTCTTCGCCTATGCCGACCCTACAAAACCTCAAGATCAGGCGTTAATCCAGGTGCGTGAGGGTTATAGAGCAGGTATTAATTTGCAGTTATCCATTTTTGATGTAATGGGACACAGAGGAAGGGTTAATGAACAAAAAGAAAAGGCTATTCTTCAGAAATATAAAAGAGATGCAGAAGCCATGGAATTACGTCGTAAGTTATCTCTTTATTATACTGATATGGTTGGTTACAGCCGCCTATATAAAGGAAGAAATGAGGATTATTTAATGCAGTTAGTTGCTTGTCAGGTTGCAGAAAAAGAATACAGAGAAGGTGTTATTCACATGTCTGAATACTCTCGTCAGAAAAACGTTTTGGCAGATGCTGAGGCCGCTTATCACGAGTCGTTCAGATTTTTTTATAGTTCGTTAGAACAGTTCGAAGCAGTATTGGGTGTGCCTTTGCATACAGTTATGATTAAACCAAAGAAAAACTAAACCCTTAAGAAATGAGTTTTGTTCAATTTTTACGCGTATTAACAAAGAACCTTAAATGGCTTATAATCTTCCCGATTTTAATTGCCATTTTGGTTTATTTTTTAACAGGTAAGTTGCCACGTGAGTACGAATCAGGTACCACTGTTTATACAGGTATTGCATCTGGTTATGGCATTACATCGGGCGACGATGCTCCAAGAGCAGATTATTTTACTATTAATAATGCTTTTGATAATCTCTTGGCTACTGTTACGGCTCGTCAAACTTTAGAAGATGTAGCTGTAAAATTATTGGCTCAGCATTTATTATTAGAAATGCCTGATCCACTTATTTTAAGTGAAAAGAGTTTTACAGATTTAAGAAATACCATCACTGATGAACGCGCATTAATGGTGGTTCCTGGAAATTTCTCGGCTACTATAGAGAAAATTACTCGTTACAAAAACTCATCTACAGATAATATAGTGGTAAGGCTTTTGTCTGAACCAAAAGGTCATTATAGCTTAAGTACCATCAACAAAAATTTAACTGCTTCACGCAAATCAAGTTCAGATTTTATCGCTCTTACCTATAAAAGTGATGACCCTGGAGTGTGTTTAAATACACTTAAATTTATTACTGAAGTATTTATCGATAAATATAAATCTCTAAAAGGTTCTGAAACAGTTAATGTATTAAAGTGGTTCGAAGCACGTTTAAAAGATGCCGCTGCCGAGTTAAATAACTCAGAAAATAAATTGAAAGATTTTGGTATTAGAAACAAAATTATCAACTATTACGAACAAGCAAAAGCAGTTGCTATCGAGAACGAAACCAACGAAACCGATTATTATAAAGAGTTGATGGCTTATGAAGCTCATAAAAGAGCTGTGGCTCGTTTGGAAGATCAGCTAGAGTCGAGAGAAATCTTGTTAAGAAACAATGCCGAGTTAAATAGATTACGTAAAGAATTAGGGGTAGCTCACGAAGAATATGAGCGGGCTAAAATTTATAGTAATTCGCCAGAAAAAATTTCTAAATTAGCTACTAAAGTAGATGCCATTAAGCAAGAAATACGTCTTTGGGTACTTCAATATTACAGCTTAAACAATACCATCGAGTCTGTACCGATGAATATTGTACTAGAAGGATGGTTAAAAGAAGTACTAGCTATGGATGCTTCTGAAGCTCGTTTGCAAGTTTATATCGATCGTAGAAAAGAATTCGATAGAAAGTACAATGAATTCTCTCCTTTGAACATGCAAGTGAGTCGTTTAGAACGTGAGATTGGTGTTGCCGAAAAACAATATTTGGAGATTTTACATGGGTATCATTTGGCTAAGTTAAGACAGCAAAATATTGAAATGTCGAACAACCTGCAAATAATGGATAGCCCAATATTCCCAACTAAGCCACTTGCTTCTAAGAGAATGTTATTGGTAATCTTATCTTTCTTAGCTTCGTTCTTCTTCTTGTTAGTTTATTTTATCGCCAGAGAGTTGTTAGATACATCTATTAAAACAACTACGCGTGCAGAGGAATTAATCGGATTAAAAACCTTTAGTGCGCTACCTAATAGAAACTCTGCCAGCAATAGTTTGCAATTAGGTAGAATGGAAAATACGCTATTAGATTATGCTGTTTCTAACTTGAAAATTGAGTTAGAAAATAATCCTCAATCGAGTAATAATTATCTTATAACCGTTATCAGTTCTCGCGAGATGGAGGGCAAGTCGTATGCGGCTCAGAAACTAGCAGAGAAGTTATACCAATTAGATTATTCAGTATTGTTTATTTCAAACGACGATAATATTGAAGATGCTGAAACCGATGATAGAAAATTGCGTACCTTGAGATATGACATCACATCTAGATTATTCTCTGCCAAAACTGAGGAGAATTTATTGCCAGAATTCTCTCGTGTAAATAGAAATGCATTTAACTTTATTATAGTAGAAATTCCTGCTATTAGTATCAATGCCATTCCAAATCAGTTGATAAAGAATTCTCGTTTATCATTGTTGGTTGTTGATGCTCGCAGAAGCTGGACCGCGGCAGATGAAAACATCATGAAACTTTTCTCAAAAGCCGCTGGTGATGATAATAAAATTATGCTTTGGTTGAACCAAGTTGAACCAGAAGATTTAGAGAATATGGTAGGTTCAATGCCTCGTAAAACTAAACAGGCCAGACCTGCTTTAAAACAAGAAGAAACTGAGATGGAAGAAGCTACTGCTTAAATCCATAGAAATGCATGCAAGGAATATTACAAATAGTAAAAAGCAAGAGTTTTATATCTCTGATAGGGAATGGTTTAGGCGCCCTATTAGGAGTAGTTACTTTTGCCCTTCTTGCACGTGTTTTAGATAAAGAAATATTTGGCCCTTACCTCATTTTTTTAGCTCTTTACGGAATTTTCGAAACACTCAGAATCGGTATGGTTATGAATGCGCTCGTTAGAAATTTAGCGCAGTGCAATAATTTTGAAGAAGAGCAAGAGGTAATTGGTTCAACTCAATTTATTACGCTTGCCCTAACGGCCATTTATACAGTAGTTATTGTAGTTCTTTATTTTGTTTTTAAGCAATTAGGTTTATTTACTGAGTACTTATTTTTCTTTAAATGGTTTGTTATAATAGGAATATTATCTGCTCCAAATAATTATGCCACTTGGTACTTAAATGCTAAATTGAAAATAGCAGCTATGAGTGCAGTCAGAATCCTGAATCAGCTTGTTTTTATTGCACTTATTTGGTTTTGGGTTAAAGTTGATGGAAGTATTTATTCTGTTATAATAAGTTATGCAATTTCGCATTTGGCCGTTAGTATTTTGGCAGTGGTAATGGGTTGGAGTGGAATCCAATATTTGTTTAAATATACCTTAACTAAAATTACTGAGGTTTTTCATTTTGGTAAGTTCTCAATGGGAACATTGATGGGGTCTAATCTGTTAAGAAGTTCCGATACGTTTATAATAGGTAGTAGTTTTTTGGGTAGCGCTGGAGTGGCAATGTTTAATGTGCCTAGTCGTTTATTGGAAATTGTTGAAATGCCTCTACGAAGTTTTGCTGTAACTGCTCTGCCTCAATTTGCAAAATTATATGCAGATAAAGCCTACGAAGCACTGAGGTTTGAATTTGAAAAAAAAGCTGGCTTGGTGTTTTTCTTATTGCTTCCAATTGCCATTGGTAGCTTCTTGTTTGCTGATTGGCTGGTATTATTAATTGGAGGTAAAGCTTACGCTGATTCTGCTATTTTGTTGCGTGTTTTTGCTAGTTATATGGCCATATTACCATTAGATAAGTTTGCAGGAGTAATGTTAGATACCATTAATAAGCCTAATTTAAATTTTTATAAAGTAATGATACAATTGGCTGTAAATATTGCTGGTGATTATATAGGTATAGCCATTTTTGGTAATCTTGAGTCGGTTGCTTTTGTTTCTACAGCCACTTTTTTAGCCGGTATGGCTTTTGGATATTATCACTTAAATCAACACATGGGAATTCAGTTTTCTAATGTAATCAAATTTGTTTGGCAGGATGTTAACTTAAGAAGTTTAGGAGTATTAAATAAAGGATAAGGTGAGACCAAACGCAAGAGCTTTAAACGCACAGAATAATAATAATTTCGTAATTGCCGGTTTGTTGGTAATGACGGGTGTTATTATGGCTGGGGTATTGGCCGCAGGAAATATCGGTATCGGAAGTTTAGTGGCATTTTTGCCGGTAATTGTAGGACTAATTGCCCTCATTATTTCAAACCCTTATTTTGGATTATTATTCTACGTTCATTACTCTTTCTTTTTTATCGGTGTGAACCGATATGTATTAGGGGTACCTCTCGGATTATCTGTGGATGCGGTACTTTTCTTGGCAACTTTATCTATGATTTTCAGGTTGCATAAGGATAATATCAAAAAGCTGAATAATGGCTTTTTAATTACCACAGTTCTTTGGTTTTTATATACGTTGGGTGAGGCTTTTAATCCGGAAGCAGAGAATCTTGCAGCTTGGGTTTATGCAGCACGTGGGTTATCTTTTTATGCCATTCAAACGGTACCGCTTACTCTTTTGCTTTTCGATAAAAAGGAGCATCTAGATAGGTTCATTAAAATTATTATCGTTTGGGGAGTTGTAGGGGCATTCTGGGGTTGGAAACAAATTAATATTGGTCTCGATCCATTCGAAAATGGTTGGCTCGAAGCGGGCGGTAAAATTACTCACGTATTAGGCGGACAGTTGCGCGCATTCTCCTTTTTCTCTGATGCCGGACAGTTTGGAGTAACCATGGCATACGCAGCTTTCTTAAGCTTAATGATGGCACTTGGACCCAATAAAGCTTCCACTAAATTCTGGTATGTTATTGGTTTTATAGTGTGTATTATTGGTATGGGTACTTCTGGTAGTCGTGGACCTGTATTCGTTATTTTCTTTGGTTTAGTAACCTATTTATTATTAGTTAAAAACTATAGAATCCTTGTTCCAGGCGTTGCTTTTATCTTGATAACCTTTGTGTTTTTAAAGTTTACCTACATAGGAAATTCTAATTACCAAATCTATCGTGTGAGAACCGCTCTCGACCCAAATGAGGCTTCCTTGTTGGTGCGTTTATCTAATCAAGAAAAACTCAGAGAGTACCTAAAGAATCGTCCGTTTGGTGCTGGTATTGGTACCACAGACTCATGGGCATTACGTTTTTACCCCAATAGTTATTTGGTTAATTTACCAACAGATAGCTGGTTTGTTAAGGTTTGGGTAGAAAATGGAGTGGTAGGATTAACAGTTTACGCTCTAGGTTTGGCATTTGTTATTGTAATGGGAGTTGTAAATATTAGAAAGGTGAAAAATCCTGATTCTAAACAAAAGCTTATTGCACTATAC
>JAKRSG010000327.1 GCA_022402405.1 Bacteroidia bacterium
ATGTGGCGGAAATTTCGTTGCGCGGCCGACAAATTATCGCGATTAAACCTAACACGTATATGAATTTGAGTGGAAAAGCCGTTAGGTACTGGATGCAAGCACACAAAATCCCTGTAGAAAATATTTTTGTTATAGTAGACGACCTCGCCATCCCTTTCGGCAAAATCCGTATCCGCGGAAATGGTAGCGATGCTGGTCATAACGGACTTAAAAGCATACAAGAATTGTTACTAACCCAAAATTACCCTAGATTAAGATTTGGATTAGGAAGCAATTACGCAAAAGGTCGTCAGGTAGAGTTTGTATTAGGAAAATGGACCCCAGAGGAAGCAAAAGACATACTTCCTCTTTGTTTAAAATGTGTACAAGCCATAGAAAGTTTTGTGCTTAGAGGTCTTCCACAAACCATGAGCGAATTCAATAAATAAAGCATGGAAGACAAACCCAAAAACAACTACGTAAGCAATTCCTTTTGGATGCTTCTAGAAAAATCTGCTAGGATTATTTCTGGAATCTTAGTTGGCATTTTAGTGGTTCGTTACCTAGGAGATGCACAATATGGTATTTTAACATACGGACTCGGAATTATTGCCATTCTAACCATCTTTAGCACCTTAGGATTAGACAATCTTGTGGTGAGAGAATTGCTTACTCGACCAAAATTATCAAACAAAATACTTGGAACTGCATTCGGACTCAGACTTATGGGCTCCTTGGCAGTAGTGGCAGGAGCATGTACTTATTCTCTCATGCGTGATCCAATAGAAACTACGTTTATTGTATTTTTACTAAGCATTTCCATAGTATTTCAATCCCTATCGGTAATAGATTTTTACTTTCAAAGTCAGGTAAAAGGCAAGCTAACCGCCATTAATCAAGTTATAACATTATTTATTTCGGCTTTAGTTAAGTTATATCTTATTTACAGCAAAGCTCCTCTTGAGTGGTTTGCCACCATGGCCGCATTAGAGGCTGGTATCAGCGCTATTATCCAGTACACTTTTTATCATAAAGAAGGATTAAATATGAGTCATTGGAAATTTAGCCTCCCCGAAGCAAAACACTTGCTCATTCTTGCAATTCCATTAATTGCTTCCTCTTTTATCCAGTTATTATATCAAAATGTAGATACTATTTTAATTGCTCGATTTTTAAGAGATATGGGTCAGGTAGGTCAGTATGGCGCAGGAGTAAGGATTAGTCAGGCCTCCTATTTCATACCCGTTGCCATTTGTGCAGCGGTATTTCCCGGCATTATAAACAACAGACATAATCCAGCATTGCAAACACAACGCCTCACACAATTATACAGCATCATGATTTGGGGAGCTATTTTTATAATATTAGGAGGCACTTTATTTGGCGATAGCGTAATTAGCTTTTTGTATGGAGCCAAATTTCCTGGAGCACCCCTTATTTTTAAAATACATATTTGGGTAAGCATCCCTGTTTTTTGGGGCACTGCTTGGGGCATGTGGATGTTGGCTATTCAGCAGCAGAAATATGTAGTTTGGATGCAGATGTTAAATGCTATTCTGATACTCAGCTTCGAATTTTTCCTTATTCCAAAAATGGGTATAAGCGGCGCTGCTTATGCTTTGGTTATTGGTTCATATGTGGCTTTTATTTTTATGGTGCTAGCTTATCAACCTAGTAATGGGCTGCGAATTTTCTGGAATGCCCTGAACCCAAAAAATATTTTAGCCGTTATACGATATTCAAAATCATAATCGATACATTTGTCTTATGTTGGTATTTGCAGCACAAGCCACTCCCAGGCTAAGGTACATATTAGACGGGATTTTGTTGCATAGGTTTGGTTTAAACTATACCATAACCGACAATCCAGATTATTTTGAAACATCCAAAACCCCAAAAATAAACTATAGTAGAGAACTTATTCAGGGTTGCGTTAATATTCCTGCCTGCGAATTATTGTTTCAAGAAACCATTGCCAAACAAAACATAGAAGTTCTGGACCATCCCAATTGGAAAAAGATATTTTTTGCGCTCCAATACCCCGAAATACCTGATTTTACTATAGATACATCCTATCTTCCTTTTGATATTTTGTCGGCCTCCTTTTATTTATTGAGCCGTTATGAGGAATACTTACCCAGCAAATTTGACGAACATAATCGGTACAAGCCCGAAAATAGTCTCGCTTTCAACAACGATTTTCTTGAAATTCCTTTAGTAGACTATTGGCTTAAAAGTTTTGAAAAATCTATTCAAAAATGCTATCCAGCATTAGGTTTGAACCAAAGCAAATTCACCCAAATAAATAGTATTGATATAGATTTTGCATACAAATATAAAGGACTCTCTACTGCTTCAAAACTAAGAAAATTTGTAGGTTCAGCCATAAAAGGCAAGATAAATTTGCTTCCATTTAACCCTCCAAATCCAGACCCATACGATCAATATGAGTTTCTTACTAAAACGCCCAATGAAAAAGGAATTGAAACAATATTCTTTTTCTTATTGGCCAATTATGGAAACCACGACAAAAATTTATCACCCAGAAGTATGGAGATAAAGGAGTTGGTTCAAACCTTAAGTAAAGACTATACATGCGGGATACACCCGTCTTATAAAGGCGCTTTAATAAACAAGTTATATCAACAAGAACTTCAATTTTTTAAAGAATATAGTGGAGCAGACGCAAAGCTAAGTAGACATCATTTTCTAAAAATAAAATTACCTGAGACCTACGTAAAAATGGAAAAAATGGGCATAGAACATGATTATACCATGGCTTATTCTAAACAAATTGGGTTCAGGGCGTCTACTTCAAAACCCTTTAAATGTTACCATTTAATAGAAGAAAAAACCCTAAATGTTTGGATACATTCTCCTTGTATTATGGATGTTACTTTAAAATACGCGTTGAACCTACCTGTAGATAAAGCAAAAAAAATCATTAAACGTTATAAAGAAACGGTACAAGAGGTAAATGGTGAATTTATTAGCATTTGGCATAATTCAAATCTGAGCGAAGAGGAGAATTGGAGCCCATGGCGAGAGGTTTACCTCAGCTTATTTGAATAAAAAAAGTATTTTTGTAAAAACGTTGGATCATGCAAAACGAATTAAAAATTTATAATACTCTTAGCAGAGAAACGAGCGTATTTAAACCCCTACACAAAGATTATGTTGGTATGTATGTTTGCGGACCAACGGTATACAGCAATGCGCATTTAGGTAATGCTAGAACCTATGTATCATTTGATATAATATATCGCTATTTATTACATTTAGGGTACAAAGTTAGGTATGTTAGAAATATTACAGATGCCGGTCATTTAGAAGGCGACAGAGATGAAGGCGACGATAAATTTGCTAAAAAAGCAAAATTAGAACAACTTGAACCTATGGAAATCGTGCAGCGTTACACGATAGATTTCCATGAGGTATTGAAGCAGTTTAACACCTTACCGCCTAGTATTGAACCAACAGCAACCGGACATATAATTGAACAAATAGAAATGACCAAGAAGATTCTTGCAAATGGTTATGCGTATGAATCGAATGGAAGTATTTATTTTGATGTAGAGAAATTTTCTAAAGAGCATAATTATACCATTTTATCGAATAGAAACTTAGAAGAGTTGTTAAACAATACCCGCGAATTAGATGGTCAGGATGAGAAAAAGGGCCGATTAGATTTTGCTCTTTGGATCAAAGCAAAACCAGAGCACATTATGCGCTGGCAAAGTCCGTGGGGAGAAGGATTCCCTGGTTGGCATTTGGAGTGTTCAGCCATGAGTTCAAAATATTTGGGCAGTGAGTTTGATATTCACGGAGGTGGAATGGACTTAATTCCAACTCATCATACTAATGAGATTGCTCAAAACTTAGCTTGCCATCACACGCAACCTGCTAAATACTGGATTCATACCAACATGTTAACAGTAAACGGGCAAAAGATGAGCAAAAGTCTTGGAAATTCATTTTTGCCAGCAGAGTTATTCTCTGGCAATCATCAGTTATTAGACAAAGGATATAGTCCGATGACCGTTAGATTTTTTATGCTGCAAGCTCACTATAGGAGCACCTTAGACTTTAGAAATGATGCATTACAAGCGGCAGAAAAAGGTTTTGAAAGATTGATGAATGGTTTAGAGATGTTGCCAAAATTAAAATCATCAGAAACCTCCACTTTTTCTGTTAGTGAACTAATTGAAAAAGTATATAAAGCTATGAATGAAGACTTTAATACTCCAATTGCTTTATCACATTTATTTGATGCCACCAGGTATATTAATTTGGTAAATGATGGCAAAGAAACGTTAACAGAGGCTGATTTAAAGAACTTAACAAATTTCATGAATTCCTTTATTTTCAATGTTTTAGGATTAAAAGCAGAAGAAAGTAATTCTGGACAGTTAACGGATGATTTAATGCAAATCATTATTGGAATAAGGGCTGAAGCCAAGAGTAAAAAAGACTTTGCTACTTCAGATTTTATTAGAGATAAATTAAAAAATATTGGCATAGAAATTAAAGATAGTAAGGAAGGTACCAATTATAAAATTGGTTAATTATAATTATTAACTGGCAGGAATTAACTATTAACTGGTAAGGTTAATGTTATTTTAAGCACATAAGTTTGCTTAAAATATAGTAGTTATGAACATGCCTACCACTCACACATCGCTCTATGGAGTTAAAGAAACTACCAAATCAAACTTAGGATTTTGGGATTCTCTATATAAAGTATATGCCAGAGTTGAAATAGACAAGCTTAAAAACCAGGCAATTATTGAGGTAATAGATGGGTATTTAAAAGAGGGTGAAGAGCTTCGAGCTGATGCGATTTTTGCTTTACCCCAACACAATTTAAAAGTTCTCCATGTGGAAATAGTTTCCAAAATGAAGAAGAACACCTATTTGAAAACTAGCTCCTTTGATTTTATTACCAAAGACATAAACCAGTTTTTAGTTTGCATTATTAAAAACAAACAAATTATTGGATATCAATATATCGACCTCGAAAACAATCTATTAGGCGAACCTAAGTTTCATCCAAACGAATTGATGAGCTAATTAGATTAAATAAAGTTTTTGCCATTTAAATAGTAAAAAGTCGTTCAATATATCTAATAATTCCATTCATAGAATTAGTTAGAATAAATATTAATTTACCATTAAACCTTGACAAATTGACTCTCCCCCTATATCTTTGATTAGATTTTTGCAATTATTGTTTATTGAAATCTTAAATCTAATTCATTATGAAAAATAATCTCTACAAATTATTACTTTTAACACTCTTGCTCCCCTTTATCAGTTTGGGGCAGGCAACAGTTCAAAACCTTCCATTTTCTCCAAATGGAACGGTTCATTGCCAAAAACAGGTGGGCAGCACCTTATATATTGGCGGTGATTTTACCTCCATTGATGCCAATACAGGAAGTTTGGCGGGATTAAGTTTATCCAATTCAGCTTCTCCTTTACAATTACCATATGTAAATGGTACTATTAATACCATTGTTCCGGATGGAACAGGAGGTTATTTAATTGGAGGTAGCTTTAGTTCGGTAGGTGGACAATACCGTCAGAACTTTGCACGAATAAATGCGAACATGACAGTTCATCCACTAAACATTCGATTCAGTAGTACGGTAAATAAAATTGTTGTTTTTAATGGAATGGCTTATGTAGTTGGTGGATTTAGCTATGTATATGTAAATAACCTATCCTATTACAGGAATCTTGCCACGTCAATCAATATAAATAGTGGAACAGTAAGTAACTGGTCGGCCAACATAAATAATGGTTACATTTACGATGCGGTCTTATCTGGCAGCAGAATGTATATTGGTGGATATTTCGAAATTAATAGAGAGCGCAGAGTTTTAGCTGCCTACGATTTAAATTTAGGAGGTACTTTAGCTAGTAATTTTAGACCTAGCATAACAACAAATGGTTCACCAAGCTCTGCCTATGTTTATGCATTAACTATTGGAGGTGGAAGATTATTTTTTGGTGGGTATTTTAATAGAATAAATAACATTTCATGTTCTAATGTTTCTTCATTAAACCTAAGTACAAACACTCCTGCTTTGATGAACGTGTCGCTAAATAGTACAGTAATGTCATTGACATGGAACAACAATTTATTATATGTTGGAGGTTATTTTACAACGGTAAATGGCATAGGCAGGCCAAGATTATTTGCATTTAATACGTCTATAAATTCCGTATTTAATTCATGGACTCCGGCACCTAACAGTGTAGTATTAAAATCAGGAGTGATTAACAATAATTTATGGGTAAGTGGATATTTTACTTCAATAAGTAACAATACTCGTAACTATTTTGCCGCATAA
>JAKRSG010000328.1 GCA_022402405.1 Bacteroidia bacterium
AAGCCTTTGGGCAGAATATGCAAAACAAATCTTCTAATAAACTCAGCATGGCTAAGCGTCATTACTTTTTTCTGAGCCTTTTGTTTGTAGTCTTTATAAGCAAAGCTTACCGTATCATTATCAATCTTTATTATGCGATTATTGCTGATTGCAATTTTATGCGTATACCTTCCCAAGTATTCTACCACCGATTTTGGACTACCAAATGGCCGTTTAGCAAACACTACCCAATTTTGCTTCCATAATTCTTCCCGTATGGCCTGGTATTGAATAGCGTCGAGCGTTTTTAGCTGAGCACAAAACTTTGCCCTAAACACTTTTGACAGGGCTTTCACATGAAACAAAAATTTGCCATCGGCTCGTATGTTTTGCCAGTCGCCCTTTGCATTTACTCCACCTCCTGGAACAATGCAATGCAGGTGCGGGTGCAAACTTAAGTTTTGCCCCCAAGTATGTAGTATGGCCACCATGCCCATTTGCACTCCTTTGTTTTTACCAAACTGCTGCAAGGTTTCCCACGTGGCATGAAAGAGCGTTTCATACACCATTTTGGGAGAATGAATAGCCAGCGCATTAAGTGCATCTGGCAAGGTAAATACCATATGAAAATAAGGTACAGGCAAAAGCTCCTCTTCTCTCTTGCTGATCCAAAGCGCTCTATTCTTACCTTGGCATTTAGGACAATGACGATTGCGGCAACTGTTATAGCTAATATGTAATTTACTACAATTATCACATGCATCAATATGACCGCCCAACGCTGCCGTGCGGCATCTTTTTATCAAAGATAATGTACGTTGTTGCCATGTGTTTAATCCAATGTGTTCTATCTTATTCCCTAATGATTTTATCACATCAGCTACACTTCGACTTTGCTCAGTGCAGGCCGTTTCCATTCGACCGCGCTCAGCGCAGGCTAATTGGGGCTGCATGCGGCAAAGAGCGTATCTAGAGGACTAAATTTCTTTTGAGTAGGCAACTGTGCCACCTGCAAGTATTCGATGGTTGTTTCGATGCTTTCATGACCCAATAAATCTTTTAAGGTCATGATATCTACACCATCTTCTAGCAAGTGAGTGGCATAGGTATGCCGAAGCGTATGTACATGAACATCTTTAATGATACCAGCATTTTTGCAAGCTTGTTTTACCGCCCATTGAACACCCTTTTGTGAGTATCTACTATCAAAATCACCACCCGCTCTATTGGCTAAAGGCTGACCATTAAACAACCAATCTTTAGGCTTTTCGGCTTGTATGTATTGTTTAAGTCCACGAATGAGGTGTTCTGACAAAGGCACGTATCTATCCTTTTTTCCCTTGCCCTGAACCACCCGTAATTGCTTGCGATCGAAGTCTAAATCTTGAAGCCGAACACTGCGTGCTTCCATGCAACGAAGTCCGCACCCGTAAAGCAAACCAATTAATATTTTATGCTTAAGAATCTTACAACTCTTAAGCATACGCCATACCTCCTCTTTACTCAGCACAACTTGAACCTTTTTCTCATGTTTAATCTGAGGCAAAGCCAAATACTCATAGGGCAATCCTTCTGATTTAAGCAAGAAACGCAAGCCATAAACAGTATGCTTAAAATACGTTTGAGAGGGCGTTTTCGACTTCTTCTGCAAAAAGAACAAGTAATCATGAACCTGTTCAGGGTCAAGTTCGGTAGGCAATTTACCAAAATGCAGCGCCATAGCAGCCACATGGCGCGAGTAACACTGATAAGTAATGTTACTTCTTCCCAGCACAGAAATAGTGCGCTCAAATCGATGCATTAACTCAGTAAAGCCAGCAATTTCTCGATTAGCACAATTAATTAATTTGTTTTCCCTTAATTCCTCAGGACTCTTTTTTTTGTTACCATAATGTTGTTTATTTACACCAACAATATAATTAACTTTAACAAAGGCTACCACAGGTTTAGTTCAACAGGCGTCTTGCAATATTGCCGATACTGTGATTGTTGTTTATTTTGAATTACGCAGAATGTTATATCTTAGCTGAAACATTCGCCTACGCATCTGGCAACATCGCAAGGCGCCATAACGTTAGTGGCAACCTTAAAAACGACACTACACAATGGAACAACAAAAGGACTATAACATAGAAAACTTACCAGAAAGGGAAACTATTCAAAAGATTGTTGCAGAACTGAAATCAACTAACCTTGACAAAGTTTCCTATCAAAAGATTTTCTATAAAATTCTCAATGAACTTAAAATTATTCCTTTTGTGACTGCAAAACTCAAAGCAGGTCACCATATTGAGAGAGCAAGAATTAACGAACCTGACCAGATTTTTTATTCTGAAACGGAATTAAGCTATAGGACAGATTTCCATAATATAAAAAAATATGGAAGGGCAAACTTTCCGGGACAGTCATTATTCTATGGTGCTATTAAATCAGAAAAAATTGAACTACCTCGAATAATTAATTTGTTAGAGACAAGTGAATTATTCAGAAGTGCAGACAAAACAACTAAGACTGAATTCGTAATGACAGTTGGAAAATGGAGAATAAAGGAAGACTTTGAAGTTGTTGAAATTGTATTTAATAAAGACAATATTGAAAACATACCACAAATCAAAAAAGCATACGAATATCATTTAGACAAGATTAGAAAAGAAATACCTGAAAGAATTGAAGACATTGAATTTTTGCTTCGCTTTTTTTCAGATGAATTTGCTAAAAAGACAATTAACTCGGACAGTGACTATAAAATTTCTGTTGCTTATACGGAAATGGCTACAAACTTCAAAGGTTTGTCGGGTGTAACATATCCCAGCGTCAGGACAAACTATGAAGGATTTAATGTAGCATTGACAATTCCGGCAGTAGAAAAATATTTAGACCTTGAAATAGTTGCAATGTTCAAAGTGCATAAAAATGGAGAACACACTCTCGTTGACAATTTGGCTTACGCAACTGACCTAGGAAATATGAAATCAAACTTTAATTGGATTGACATTAAAGGGACGGACGAGAAATTAATAAATGAAATACTTTTAAAAGACTGACAATGAACAGAAAGGCAGCCACTAACAGGCGTTTGGACGCAATAAGGGCCTTTGAATAAAAAGGAAAAAGAAACGGCAGAAAAGTTTATTTTTGGGGTAAACTGCTAGGGCGAAATTTGTGGTAAACATTCCCTTACTGCGCCAAGCGCCAAAACGTTATAGCCAATGGTAGGACGACCGTGTAACTTGACAATGACCTGCAAAATGACAACAGACCAGCAACTAATTTTGACCGTAGGACAGCGACACGCAAGCCGACAGAAAAGATTTAATTTTTGCCCAACGCTCTTTTAAAAAGAAATAAAATGCCAACGCTCAATTTTTTGTCACAGTTTTTGAACCCAACGCAAATTTGCACATTGCCGTCCGCAGGGACGAGGACGGCAAAGAGCAAACCCAACCCGCAAAATCAAAAACACGAGCCCAAAAATTTTACCTTTACAAAATAATTCCTTACAAACTTCGTTACACACCCAGTTAAACATTTAAAATAAAATAAAACAATGAAAACACAATTTAAATTATTCGGTATGCTATTCGTAGCAATTCTTACCTTCTCAAGTTGTCAAAAAGAGCCAATGGCTTGTGCTGATGTTCCTGCAACTGGAACTGTTGGACAATCTGTAAATTTCAACGCCTCTTGCAGTATGGATGCACATCATTACGAATGGAACTTCGGTGATGGTGGCACTTCTATGGAAGCAAACCCAACACACACATACAATACAGCCGGAACATACACCGTGAAATTGAAAACGATGAGCAAGAACAGTAAAAAAATGGACGAAACCTCCAAATCAATCACGATAAACTAATCCTGATAAAAATCATTTTTTAAAAACAACAAATGGAAAGACGAGATTTTATTCGCTTGACAGGAATGGGGACTACTGCTGTTTTTATTGGAAGCAGCGTTCCGTTTTTTTTATCCTCTTGCAGAAAAGAGGATATGATGATGAATATGGGAGCCGGTCCCGTTTCTGTGATTGAGGGCGACTTTTCAACTATGCTTCCTATTCCACCTGCTATTAACGGACAAGCAACTTTAACCGCACAACGCACAACACATAATATTTTCAAAGGGAAAATTTCTAAGGTCTTGGGCTATCAATCAGGTTCTATTTTAGGTTCTTCCATTGTAGTAAATTCAGGCGATAACATCAATATCAATTTTCAAAATAATTTATCCGAAACATCCAACATTCACTGGCACGGGTTAATAACTCCCGCAAATATGGATGGACATCCTGAAGATGTTGCACAACCGGGCGGTTCACTCAATTACAATTTTACAGTATCGCAACGGGCAGGAATGTATTGGTATCATCCGCACCCACACGGACATACCGCAAAGCAAGCAAATCTCGGTCTTGCTGGTGCATTTATTGTTAGAGATGGAGAAGAGCAATCGCTAAATCTGCCCTCAGGAGAATTTGAAGTTCCTTTGGTTATTCAAGACAAACGGATTTTTCCTGACTACGCCTTGGATTATTCTCCTAATATGGGAGAAATAATGACCGGCTATATGGGTCCCTATATTACAGTGAATGGTGTTTATTCTCCATATAAGGATGTAAAGACAAGAAATTATCGGCTTCGTGTTCTCAACGGTTCAAATGGACGCATTTATAATTTGGCATTAAGCAATGGAGCATCATTCACGGTAATTGGTGCAGACGGTGGTTTGCTTGTTTCGCCTCTAACGGTTACTTCGCTGTTGCTTGGTCCGGGAGAGCGAGCAGACATAATAATTGATTTTTCATCCTACTCTGTTGGCACTGAATTGTTTTTACTAAATAAAACATTTTCAGCAGGAGCAGCGCAGGGAACGCAGGAATTTAAAATTATCAAATTCAATATAACACAAAACGAAACAGATACTTTTTCGCTTCCCGGCACTTTGTCTGTTATCAATACCATTCCTGAAAGTAGTGCAACAAGAACACGAATATTTGACATTTCAAATGCGGAGGGAATGGGAGGTGCGGGACACGAAGGAATGGCGATGAAAGGAATGCACCGCATCAATAATAAAATTTACGACAAAGACAGAGTTGATGAAATCGTTCAGGCGGGAAGCACTGAAATATGGGTGTTTGATAATTCGATGGGTGATGAGCCGCACCCGATGCACATACACGCTTTACAGTTTCAGGTTTTAGACCGCACAGGAGGAAGAAACAGTTTGCTATCTACCGAAAGCGGTTGGAAAGATACGGTAATGTTATTGCCCGGTGAAAAGGTTCGTGTAATAATGACTTTCGGACAGAACAAAGGAAAATATGTGTTGCACTGCCACAATCTGGAACACGAAGACGATGGAATGATGCTGCAATTTGAAATAGTTTAACCAATAATCTAAAAAAATGAAAAAAATCGGTTTCTTAGTTTTAATATTTTGCGTTTGTGTTTTGAAAAGTCAGGCACAATCAAAATTCAGTATGGGACCTGTTTATTCAATGGGAGCATCTAACATTTTTAAGTCAAACTCAATGAACGGAATGAATATGGGTAGTGAAATGGACAGCAAAATGAGTATGAAATTAAATGCAGGTGCTGGTTTAAAAGCGGAATATTTCTTTTCGGAAAAATGGGGAATGTTTTTGCAAACTGGATTTCAACAGCGTGGAGCTATTTTTAAAGAATATATGGACGACTACAAACCTCGCTATCGTTTAAATTATTGGGATGCAATGGCAGGCGGAGCATTTCGCACAAAAGGTATTATGAAAAATCATCAGTTCACAATAAATTTAGGCATAACTCAACATACTTTGCTTGAAGCAAACAGAGTGTATGACACAGGCAGCGACCACATAACGAACGAATTTAAAAAAGTGGATGTCGGATTGTTTTTAGGAATTGGCGGAAATATTCCTGTATCAGGTAAAGACATTTTTCAGATACAATTATTTGCAAATGCAGGAATGCTTCAAGCTTTTTCAGGCAATTTTGCTATGAATGGTATGAGTGGCAGAAACTTTCTAACCGGAATACAAATAGCATATCTCATTGGGAAATCGGAAAAGAAAGAATAATCCTTCCCTCTATTTCTGTCATACTTTTTGTGCCGACACACTTTTAGCACATTGCCGTCCTCGTTCCTGCGGGCGGCAAAGAGCTAAGCCAACACACAAACAAAAAGATATGCCATAAATGCTAACGCACGACAAAAAAGAAAACATCCCTGCTTCGCAAAAATTAAATCTTGCGACCGCACAACCAGACAATAACGCAAACTGACAATGACACATAAATTCACAGCAGACAAACACTCTGACACGGACGAACAAAGAACCACTGGCTATAACAGCTAGAGTTTCGTGGTGGCCGTAGGCCAAGCCATGAAACTCC
>JAKRSG010000329.1 GCA_022402405.1 Bacteroidia bacterium
GAGTGCAGATGCAAGGCTTAACGAGGAGCAACTGATTGCTTATATGGAGGGCGATTTAACTATAGAAGAGATTGAGTTAGTAGATCGAACCATGGTTTTATATCCAGAAAATAAAGTTGTATTAAATGAGTTTTTACAAACAAAATTATCGGCAGAGAACTTTGTTTTTGATAATAAAGAGAAGCTGAAAAAGCCCATCGCAAAGCGCATTCCTTTGTATTTAAATATAACTTCTGTAGCAGCTACATTACTCATGATTGGACTACTTGGGTATTTGATAAAACAAAAGCCAAAATCTCAATCGCAAGCGCATATAGAGCCAGTTTTGGTTCAGCCAGAGCTTAAAAATGTGACTAATATAAAGCCTATTATACCTAACAAAGAGCTGCCAAATCTGAAGTCGCAACCGGCAAAAATTGAAGCTATAAATCGCGAAAGTGTTTTATTAGTTGCACTTGAAAGTAGGCCGGTGAACCTAATGACAAAATTCAATAGTGAATTAGAATTACCAGAAATACAATTACCTATTCCGCAACAGAGTTCTTATAAGTTGTCCATAGTTAAATCAGAGAAGCCATTTTTGAAACCAGGAGATTTTGTGGTTCAAAAATTTAAAGATGAGTTATTGAGTCAGGTAGGCGTTTCATTTCACCAAGAAACGAATGAGGAAACACAGGTTAGGCGATATGGGTTAATATCCAAGTATTTTGCTTACGAGAGAATTGAAAAAACCAATTAATATTATGAAATATTTATCTATTTTAGGACTGCTAGTATTTGGCGGCAGTGCCTTTGCGCAAAAAGAAACGCGCTTGACAAATTACACTAAAATTAATTTTGATGTTCCATTAAAAGTTGTTTTAGTTAAGGGGTCTGAACCGAAGTTTAAAGTTGGTGAGGGCTATGAAAAAATATCATGCGAGGTAAAAAATGAGACTCTTGAGATTGAACTAAATGGAACGGTTCCGAGCGCAAATCAAAAGCTTACTCTGTATTATACAACATTAGATGCCATAGAAATGGATGGCGCTGGAAGTATAGAAACAGAAGGTAGTGAGAAGATAACATCGAATGAGTTTAAGCTAGTTTCGCGCGGGGCTGTTAAGGCAATATTAGGAATTGAGGCAAATGACTTTTTATTAGAAACACAAGGAGCCTCAAAAGTTACCTTGAGCGGTTCGGCTAAAAATGCAAAGTTGAATGTATCTGGTGCTAGTAAAATATATGCTAATGAATTAGCATGTAAAGATATGATGGTAAATGCCTCTGGTGCTAGTTTCTATAATATTAATAGTAAAGGAGATTTGCTAATTGATGCAAGTGGTACTAGTAAAGGAATTTATTCGGGAAATCCTGAAAATAAAATCATCAATATTAGTGGTTTGGCAAACATTGTGGATGCCGCTACTGGCGATCAAATGAAAGATGATAGGATGGGCGACGGTGATGATACTACACGCATTACTATTGGTAAGAAGAAGTTGATTATTATAGAGGATAAAGACAAAATAACATTAGGTGAAGAGTCGAATAAAAAAGACAAAAAATATGAATTAAAAAGTGTGTTTGCTGGATTCGAATTAGGGGTAAATCAGTTTACCACCAATTCTATGAGTACTAATTTGCCTAACCAATATGATTTTTTAGAAGTGAAACCTGAAAAGTCGTTTTTCTTTGGATTAAATTTATTGGAAGGAGATTATCAGATAATCACAAATAAGCTTGCCATTACTACAGGATTTGGAATGGAGTTTCAGAACTTTGGATTTAATACTAATAGAACATTGATTCCAAATCAAAATGCAGTTATGGCAGATTCTGGATTGTTTGCATTGTCAAGAAACAATTTATATGCTTATCAGTTGACTGTTCCATTATTGTTAAAATTTGCACCACGAACATCAAAGTCAAAAAACAAATTTCATGCAGCCATTGGGGTAATAGGTTCGTTTAAAGCATACAGTCACTTAAGAACCGAAACGAGTGCACAAGGATTTGAGCAGGAAACGTTTATTAAAGATGATTTTAACATAAATCCTTTTAGACTTAGTGCCACGGCAAGAGTTGGGTATGGTTGGTTTAGGTTATTTGCCAATTATAGTTTAACTCCTTATTTTAAAACAGAACAAGCCACCCCAGATTTTAGAACGCTTTCTGTTGGTTTAACCGTTATTCCGTTCAATTAAAACATCAATAAAAAATCTCCGAGGGCTCTTCTGTTTTTGGAGATTTTGGCTTAAAATTTGATGGCAAAAGGCATCACCATATGAAAAAACATATACTAAGCGCAGCTTTGGTTCTTGGAGGACTAACTGCATTTTCACAAATCACAGTTGATCGTTCGTCGTATGCCGTTCCTGGAGATTGGTTTTTAATCGCTACAGACACAACTATCGATGTAAACACTAGCAATGCACTTAAATTAGGAGGTGCCAATCAATCATGGAATTTAACAGGTTGGGCCAAGCGTAATACGGTAGATACTACTTTTTATGCAGATGGATTCACCTATCCTGGAGCGCCGGCTGGATGCAATTTGGTAAGCTTTGAGAGAGATCCATTAACCTTAGAGGAGATACCAGCCTATTACAACATTAGCAATACTGCGCTTCGTGCGATTTTGGAAGCTGGACCAACAAGTGGTTCTGGCGGTGCTATTAAAATGTACCAATTCCCATCAACTATGGGTACTAAGTTTGCTGATTCTAGCGTGAATTTTTTTACTATTTTGGCTAGTGATCTTGGAATTGAAATACCATTAATTGATTCGGTGAAAATTACCTATAAGATTAAAGTAAATTCTGAAATTGATGCACATGGTAAATTAACGTTAAATGCTGGTGAATTTGATGTAATTCGTCAGGTTGCCAATACCAATGTGAGCGTAGGATTTAAAGTTAGAAATACCATCACAGGTACTTACAGCGATTTGCCTGGTTTCGGTAATGTAGACGAAAATACAAACTTATATTCTTGGTTATCTGCTAATGGTGGTCACCCATTATTAACAGCCACTGCAGATACCTTAGGTAATATTGTAGAAATGGAATATATACTGGCAAGCAGCAGAGGTTTAACAAGTGGATTAAGCAAAGTAAGTGCTCAAAATGGCATACGTGTTTATCCTAATCCAGCTAAAGGAAGCTTGTTTGTTGAGATGACGACCACACAAAATGGTCCAGTTAGTTATAGTGTTTACGATATTTTAGGAAATGAAGTAATAGCAGCTTCAAACCTATTTGTAAATAAAGGTTTGAACCAAATTTCAATTGATTTAAGCGATGTAAAAGCAGGTGTTTATTTCATCAATATGGTTCAAGGAGAAGTTAAAACAAGTCAACGTTTCATAGTAGAATAATCAAAAGAGACTAGATAAAAAAAATCCCGAGTGGCAGAGCCACTCGGGATTTTTTTTATCTAGTCTCTGATTACGAATTACGAATTAAAAATTACGAACTCGTAATTCCTAATTTGTATTCCGTATTTAAAACTATTCAGTGATAACTAATTTTTGGCTAGCAGTATAGTTACCAGCTGTAATGTTGATTAAATAAACACCTGGGTTGATGTTTGAAGTATTCATTGGTAATTCAAACGTTCCAGCAGGAGTGTTAGGGAATGATAATGAAGTAACTTCCTGACCCATTAAGTTAGTTAAGGTAACGGTTACATCAGCAGTATTAACTAAGTTCATGTTAACGTTTACTTTTGAAGTAGCAGGGTTAGGGAATACTGAGTTAATTTTAACAGCAGCAACATCATTTAAACCAACACCTGGTTTACCGTTAGTTGTATCTACGCTAATGTGGAAGAATGTTTGTACGAATCTTTCGTTTGTGAAAGCTTGACCAGCGATATAACCATTCCAGCCATTTACAGTTGCGTAAGAAGAAGATTTTGCACCTACTAAAGGAGTGTTGTTAAATTTAGTATTTTCCCAACCAATAGCACCTTCGTTTAAGTATAAGCCATAACCAAAATAGTTAGATCTTCTCATTCCAGCAGGAGCAGTTGCAGGGTCTTGCTGATACAAAAATACAGCAGTATCAGTACCAACTACAGCAGGGATACCCGATTTGAAAGTGAAAGTAAAAGCAGTTAATAAATTTTGGTTAGTACCAGCTGCGTTAGCAGTTACACTTACACCTTCTGGAGCTTTGATAGAAGAAATTTTGCTGAACCAGCCATTTTCAAAACCACCATCATTGCTGCTAACACGAGTAGTATCGAATATACCGTTAGCACCTGACGATAATAAGAAAGTATCCATTGCAAAATAACCAGCAGGCATTCTTGTTGCGAAATTCCAGTGGTTAACTGTAGCGTTCGGTAAAGAATATCTAGTTCCATCTGTAAATGCACGATTACCAATTTGTGGACCTCTCCAATAAGCAACAAATAAAGTATCAACAACAGGTACAGTTCCGCCCATTCCGTCGTTTATTTGATCTACGTTTCTTACGTACAAATAAGAGAAAGCAACGCTATCCAATTTGTAGCTGTTGTATCTAGATAATTGGTTTTCTGGATTGTCTGTATTTTGAATCAAATCATCTTTTGGGTCAAAAACATGACCAACACTGATAGTAGAACCATATCTAACTGTTCCATCATCTTCAACGAATTTATTCAATGAATCGTGAGTTAAAAAGTCTACGTATCTTCTTAATCCACCACCTGCAGTACTTTGTTCAATCATATCGATAACATCGTACCAAGTAGAAACAGGCTCTCCACCTTTATTTAAAGGCTTTTGAGATTTAAATGGGTTTACTCTTACTCCTTCAGCGTGATATTTAAACTCTCCACTGCCGTCAATTTTCTGTGCCATTGCAGCTGATCCAATAGATAGGGCAGCAAGGGCTGTTAGTAACACTTTTTTCATTTTTGATTTTGATTTTTTTGAGATTTCGAATTTATGTTAATAAAATATATTTTACAAGAAAGTCGCAAAAAGTGATTAAAAGGTTGCATTAATTCTCTACCTCAACCCAATTACCATCGTCTTTTATGAGCTGAATTAACTCATCAACAGCCGAATGAGATTGGATAGATTTTTTTACAACTTCTTTTCCTTTGTACAAGGTTATTTTTCCAGGTCCAGAGCCAACGTACCCATAATCGGCATCTGCCATTTCTCCCGGACCATTTACGATACATCCCATGATGGCAATTTTTACACCTTTTAAATGGTCGGTTCTCTTTCTAATCATAGCAGTTGTTTCTTGTAAATCAAACAAGGTTCTACCACAACTAGGACAGCTAATATATTCGGTTTTACTAATTCTAGCGCGTGCTGCTTGCAAAATACCGAATGAAATATCATTTAATCTTTTTGCACTTACCTTGCTATTGAAGAAGAAAATGCCATCTCCAAAACCATCAATTAACAAGCTTCCTGCATCGGTACTGGCATACAACATATGCAAATTTAAAGGGTCTGTATGAACCAATTCTTCATCGTAATGCAATCCAAATACCACCGGGTTTTGAATCTGATTTTCCATGAAAAGCCCAATGGTGTTTCTTAAGTCGGGCAGAATGTTCAACTGATTAGAGCTAAGTATAATAATGCAATTGCTGCTATTTTTTAGCTTTTCTAAAAGAGCTTGGTTCAGGCAATCTGTTGTATTTACATGCACAAAGTTTAGACTTTGCGATACTACCTGTGATGTTAAAAACTCATCGGCACTAAATAAAGGAAAAGCATTTGATTTGTCTGGAATCACTTGCCATGTTTCAGGTTTGTATATGGCTTTTAATCCAATTGGCAGCATAAATGGTGCAGGGGTATTTCCTAAGTAGATGTAATCTGCACCCAACTCAGACATGCTCCATTTATCGAGAGATTCGTTAAACGAATATCCTATATGTGCAAGGTCTGACGGTTGAATATTTTTATCTTCAAAATTGGCTATAACACGAGGTACTTGATTGCCTCCAAAATTTTGAATTAGTTTGGTGTTTCTTTTTTGGTACCGGTAAAAAATAGATTCGTTTTGGCTGAACCAATTACTATTTTTCGATACATTTAATTCGCCTCTATTTTCGTAACGAGTAGCTAATTGTTTGGCAACGGGTACTTCAAATTCTGGGTCTTCGGTTAACGAAACCCGAATGGTATCTCCTAATCCATCTTCTAGCAATGCACCAATTCCGAGAGCAGATTTTATTCTACCATCATCGCCATCACCTGCTTCTGTTACACCTAAATGTAGTGGGTAGTGCATGTTATTTTGGTTCATGGTTTGAACCAATAACCTGTATGCTTGCACCATTACTTGCGGGTTACTGGCTTTCATAGAAAGTACTATGTTATGGAAGTTTTCGTCTTCT
>JAKRSG010000330.1 GCA_022402405.1 Bacteroidia bacterium
ATTGATTTGGTTCCTCCTAACCTAAAGAGGTATATTACTAAAGAAATTGATAATTGTTTTAGCTCACCAGCTCGTTCAAATTTTGAGGTTAAAATTTCTGATTCACTTTGGCTCAAGGCAAATTTAGTTCCCATGAATTTGTCTGATGATAGTAATCCAATGATGATTATAATCGAAGATATTTCTCAAAGGGTATTAACTGAAATAAAAGTAAAAGCAAATGAAAATAAGTTTCATAAATTAATAGAAAACATTAGTGATACTATTTTACTACTAAACGAAAAATTTGAAATTGAATTTCAAAGTCCAAATTGCACGCTTTTTGGAGTAACTAAGAATCTACCTCATGCCGGAATAAATATTTTAGAATTAATTCACCCAAACGATTTATTTGAATTCAATGCTCTCTTGATTAGGTCGTTTCAGGCATATCCTGAAGCCCTTTCTTTTCAGGCAAGAATTTTGCAAAATCAGGAGCATTATATATGGATAGAAGGCTCTTTAAAAAATTTGTTACAACAAACTAATGTAGGCTCTATTGTCATTAATTTTAGAGATATAACTCAAAGGAAAAGTGCCGAACAAGAATTGATTATTGCTAAACTGAAGGCTGAACAAAGTGCTAAGAAACTTTCTTTAGCTGCTATGATTATTGAGTCTTCAGAGGATGCCATTATTTCTAAAAATTTGGATGGTATTATTACCTCATGGAATACTGGGGCAGCAAATGTTTTTGGATATTCAGCGGATGAAATTATTGGTAAAAATGGCTCCATACTCATGGAAGAAAGCCATACGTATGAAGAATCTTTGTTTATCGAAAAATTATTTGCAGGCGAATCAATAAAACAATTTGAAACAAAGAGATTAACAAAAGATGGAAGATCTATTTATGTTTCTATTTCCATTTCTGCTATCTATGATAATACTGGTAAGATTATCGGACTTAGCAAGGTGCTAAGAGATGTAACCGACAAAAAAGTATTGGAAAAAGAAAGATTAGCTGTTTTAGAAGATTTGATTCAACGTAATAGGGAACTAGAACAGTTTTCATTTATTGTTTCGCATAATCTTAGAGCCCCTGTTGCCAATATTATTGGTGTTAGCGACCTGCTTTCAACCGAATCAATAGATATTGATGTTTATGCAGAACTCTTAAAAGGATTAAATAAATCTGCTCATGCCTTGGATGTGGTAATTAGAGATTTAAATTATATTCTTCAAAAAAAGCGTGAGGTTAATGAGTCGCACACAAAAGTATATTTTGCTGATTTGGTTAATGAAATAAAACTAAGTTTAGATGGTATTATTAAGGAAGAGAATGTTGTATTCGATATCAATTTTTCTGCTTATGAGCATATTGAAACGGTTAAATCTTACCTCTACAGTATTTTCTATAATCTTATTAGCAACAGTATAAAATATCGAAAACCTGATACAACCCCAGTTTTGGAAATTAAGAGTCAAATTCAGGAAGCTAAATTGGTACTTACGTTTAAAGATAATGGTTTAGGTATAGATTTGGCTAAAAAGGGCGATCAGCTTTTTATGCTGTACAAGCGTTTCCATTTCCATAAGGAGGGTAAAGGAATGGGGCTCTTTATGGTAAAATCGCAAGTAGAATCTTTGGGTGGTAAAATTTCTGTTAGCAGTGAAGTTAATAAAGGCACTGAATTCTCTCTATCTTTCCCGATATCGACATAATTTTATTTAGAAGAATGGTTTTATTAAATCATTGTTAATAGCGGTTATTTTTATTTAAAATGATAAATATCAGTTTAAACAGACATTTTAAAAGCTAATTTTGCACAAAGTTGAAGCTATTAAAAGAGCATTAAAATTAGTTGAAATGCTTATAGTTAACTTGTAAATGAAATTAGTACATGTTGGAAACTGACTCACTTAACTCGAGCAATTTGGACTACTCCTCCATTTTATTTGCTCAACCGGTACCGGTACTCTTATTTCGTAAAAACGAAGAAGAATACCGTTTACAGTATTTAAACAGTGCTGCAAAAAGCTTGTTTTATGAAACCAATTGGGATGAAAATAGATATGAGATAAATAACTTATTTAGTATAGATGAAACTATTTTGTCTAAAATAGATTTGGCTTTTAACTCGGGAGAATCCATACTTTATAAAGGGGTATGTATACAGTCGCATACTTTTTCTAACGTATATTTTACTGGCTATTTTTCTTTTCCCAATCCTGCTATTTTAATGATTACATTAACGGATAGGCAGGAGATTAATGATGATCCAGAAGAAGTGATACAGTTTAAGGAGTATGCTGCCAAGCAGGTTGAGCTACAAAATGATTTAATAAAAAGTTCTAGTAAGTTAAATAATATACTTCAACATTTACCTGTAGGTTTAAGTATAAAAACGAAGGATGATAAGGCTACTTATTTTAATGAGTCGTTCACACATATAACTGGTTACACAGTGGATGATGTGCCTGATATGGAAACGTGGTTTTTGAAAGCTTTTCCGAATGAATCTTATCGTAGTAAGATTAAACAAGAATGGATAGAAAAGGAGCAAAAGGCAAGGAGTTTAGGTGTTAGGTGTGAACCAATGCGTGCAAAAGTAACGTGCAAAGATGGTACCGAGAGGGTAATTGAAAGAATTGTTTCGGATCTCGACGAAGAGGTAGTTACCATTTATTCGGATATAACCGAAATGGAAACTGCCAAAAATACTATAAAATACAGTGAAGCCAGATTTAAAGCAATTACCGAGCAAACCGACGAGGGTATTGGCCTAACTGATTTGAATGGGAATTACATTTTTGTTAATCCTTCTATGTGCAAAATGGTAGGGTATAGCGAGGAGGAATTACTCAAAATGAATGTCAGAGATCTAAGGGTTCCTGAAGCACTAGAAAAAGAGTCTTTTAAAAAAGTACTAAGGGCTAAAAGTTTAAAAATAAGTCAACTTCCTTTATTAAAAAAAGATAAGTCGATTATTATCGCCGATATTAAAGGTAAAGTAATTACAATTAATGGTGAAAACGTTGTTTTAGGGGTAATAAATGATGTAAGCAAGCAGGTTGAAAGAGAGATAGAATTTATTGCAGCTAAAGAACATGCTGAAGAAAATGAGTTCAGGTTAAAATTGGCAGCAGAAACTGCACAACTCGGTATCTGGGAATGGAAAATAAAAGAAGATTTGTTAATCTGGGATCAAAAAATGTTCGAAATTCATGGACATGAATCGGATGAACTAGAAAATAAGTTCGAATTTTGGAAACAAAGTTTGCACCCAGAGGATAAAGAACGAGTGCTTGAGGAACTTTCGCATTCTTTAAATAAAACAGGTAAATTAGAAGGTAGTTTTAGAATTATTAGAGGAGATGGACAAATAGCGCATATAAAAGTAATCGGTCAGGTATTGCGCAATGAAATGGGTGAACCTATAAGAATGATTGGGATCAACCAAGATATTACAGAGCAAGTGCAAGCAGAGGAAGAACTGAAGAAAAGTGAGGATAAATTTACTGCTCTTGTTTATTATGCTGCTGATGCCATTTTTATGTTAGATGAAAATGGATACATTACCAATGCCAATTTAACAGCATCTGAATGGTTTCAATATTCGAAAGAAGAATTTATTGGAATGCATGTTTCTGAACTCCATTTGGTAGGCCCAAATGAATTTACACTTGATGTATGGAATAAACTAAAAGTGGAGATGAATTTGAAGGATGAAAGAGTCTTGCAAAGAAAGGATGGATCATTGCTTGAAGTGGAAATTAATAGGCGTGTGCTACCTGATGGCACAGGTGCCATTGCCATTGCAAGAGATATTTCTGAAAGAAAATTAGCAGAGCTTAAGCTTATTCGAAGCGAAGAAAAACAAAGAGCCCTCATAGAAAATATTGGTGATACCATCATTCTAGTGAATAAAGACTTGAAGGTAGTTTATCAGAGTCCAAATTATATTTATACGGCAGGTATACATTTAGATGAGGTAAAAGATAAAACGGTGGTAGATTTGGTATATGAGCCAGATAGACAAAAAGTGAATGAGATTATTCAAGAGGCACTGATGTTTCCCAATAAACCTATGCCTTTTCAAACTAGAGTGGTAAATGTACATGGAAATCCTATTTGGATTGAAGGAAACATTAAGAACATGCTAGATAATGAAAGTGTATCTGCCTTCATAGTTAATTATCGCGATATAACCGAACGCACTGAGTCTGAATTGGAGCTGCAGGTCGCAAAAAGAAAATCTGAGGAAAGTGAACTGCGTTTAAATGAGGCGCAATTTATTACTAAGGTAGGAAGTTGGGAAACTGATTTATCTAATTTGGATGTAATTTGGTCGGAGGAAACTTTTCATATTTTTGAGGTTGACCCTAAAAAATTCGATCCTTCACATCAAGCCTTTTTGTCTTTTGTTCACCCCGATGATATTGAAAAGGTGGATGCAGCATTTAGGAGCTCTTTTTATTCTAATACCTATAATACGATTGAACATAAAATCATTACTTCAAAAGGTAATTTAAAATTTATTGAGGAAAGATGGAAAATTGTTTTTAATGAAAATGGTAAGCCAATGAAAGCTGTTGGAACTTGCCAAGATATTAGTGAACGTAAAAAAATTGAGGAGGAACGTGCTTTTATTATTAATGATTTAATTCAACGCAATAGGGAACTTGAACAGTTTTCTTATATCGTTTCTCATAATTTAAGAGCCCCTGTTACAAATATTTTAGGCATCACAGATTACATGGAAAAATATGATGTGGAACCTGATGAGCAACTACCTATGCTAAATGGTTTAAATAAGTCGGCTCAGGCCTTAGATAGTGTAATTCATGATTTAAACTATATTCTTCAAAAAAAACGGGAACTAAATTTACAAACAAGTCCTGTTTCGTTTACTAAAATGGTAGATGAAATTAAACTGAGTATAGCCAAACTCATCCAAGATGAAAGGGTTACCATTAAGACTAATTTTGAAGAATGCGATGAAATGCTTACCGTAAAAAGTTACTTGCACAGTATCTTTTATAATCTCATAACTAATAGTATTAAATACAAGCAATCAACAGTTAATCCCATAATAGAAATACAAAGTAAATGGAAGGGGAAATACCTGGTTTTGACTTTTAAGGATAATGGTTTAGGTATAGATTTGGCTAAAAAGGGCGACCAGCTTTTTATGCTTTACAAGCGTTTTCATTTTCATAAGGAGGGTAAAGGAATGGGGCTCTTTATGGTAAAATCGCAGGTAGAATCATTGGGCGGTAAAATTTCTGTTAGCAGTGAAGTTAATAAGGGAACAGAATTTACGATTCATTTTCCGTTGCAAAACAATTAATTCATTTGCTGAGCTATTGCCATAAATATGTCGTCCCAATTTGCGTTTCCTTCGTCTTCGCCTAAGCGTACAATTACCATTTTTTTATCTGGGTTTACATAGATATACTGACCCAATATGCCATGTGCCATAAAATCTCCATTTTCTGATGGAAGCCACCATTGGTATTGATAATACGAAGCACTTCCTTCACTTTTGTCGTATTTGGTAGACTCTTTAACCCATTTCTCTGAAACCAATTGCTGGCCTTTCCAATTTCCTTTGTTTAAATATAATGAACCTATTTTGGCAAAGTCTCTAGCGCGGGCATTGAGGCAGCAGAATGTTTTTTCTAATCCGCTTTTTTTGCTGTCTATACTCCAACTAGCGTCGTATTCCATGCCCATGGGCGACCATAATTTTTCTTGTAAATATTCTGTTACCGTGCGTGTTTTAAGTGCTCTTTCTAAAATCAATCCTAACAATTGGGTATTGCCACTTACATAGCTAAATTGGGTTCCGGGCTGAACCGACAACTTTAAATCTGCAATGGCTTTTCTTAGGTTCAAGCCGTAATAAAAGGTGGCAGCATGGCCAAACGGATTAACGTAACTTTCGTTAAAATCTAATCCGCTTGTCATCTGTAATACGTGTTTAATTGTTACGTTATCGAATCCATTTTTCTTTAGTTCTGGAATGTACAAGGTAACAGGATCGTTTACAGATTGTATTAATTTTTCGTCGATAGCACAGCCTATTAAAATGGAACAAACAGATTTTGCCACCGAAAAGGAAGGCACTATGTTTTCTTTAGAATACCCTTTAAAATAACGCTCATATAGAATGCTGTCGTCTTTTATAATTAAAAATGCTAGGGTTTTGTTCTGAACCAAATATTCGTCGAAAGGGATTTCTTTGTTTTTAGTTGTTATGGTTTTTGGTCCTCTTTCTTTGCTAGCAATAGGTTATGGCC
>JAKRSG010000034.1 GCA_022402405.1 Bacteroidia bacterium
CTTTGTGTGGCTCAGATTTTTTGTAAAACATTTCGCCATTAATCATTACTCCTTTTTCAAATGATTTCTTAGCATTGTCCCAAGCACCACCAGCGTTAGATTGGAAAATACCCATCAAAACACCAGATACTGTTACACCAGCTAATAAACCACCTAATACTTCCGGACCGAATAAAAATCCAACAATAACAGGAGTGATTAATGCTATAGCACCAGGCAACATCATTTCGCGGATAGAGGCTTGAGTAGAGATAGCCACACATTTTTCGTATTCTGGCTTAGCTTTATATTCCATAATTCCAGGAATTTCGCGGAACTGACGACGTACTTCTTGTACCATATCCATAGCTGCCTTACCAACTGCTTGGATACACAAAGCTGAGAAGATAAATGGAATCATTCCTCCTACGAATAAACCTGCTAATACATTTGCTTTGTAAATATCGATAGCATCGATACCAGCAATACCTACAAATGCAGCAAATAATGCTAATGATGTTAAGGCAGCAGAAGCAATAGCAAATCCTTTTCCAGTAGCTGCAGTGGTGTTACCAACAGCATCTAAATTATCTGTACGCTCACGCACTTCTGGAGGCAACTGACTCATCTCTGCAATACCACCGGCATTATCAGCAATAGGACCAAAAGCATCAATAGCTAATTGCATAGCAGTAGTTGCCATCATACCAGCTGCAGCAATTGCTACACCGTATAAACCGGCGAAGTAATAAGAAGCCATGATACCACCTGCTAAAGTTAAAATAGGAATTACCGTAGATTTCATCCCTACAGATAAACCACCAATGATATTTGTAGCATGTCCAGTAGAAGATTGTTGAATAATTGATAATACCGGAGCTTTACCCATTGCAGTGTAATACTCAGTTATAAAGCTCATAATAGCCCCAACAACAGTTCCTACAACAATCGCATAGAAAACATTTAATTTAGAGAATTCATATCCACGAAGATTTAAAGATTCTGGTAACATTAAATCAACTACAAAATAAGAAGCAATTACAGTAAGCAACATAGAAGACCAGTTTCCTAGGTTCAAAGCGTTTTGAACATTTGACTTTTCATCTTTAATAGTAACGAACCAAGTACCAATGATTGAGAAGATAATACCTAATCCACAAATTACCATTGGTAACAAAATTGGAGATAAACCATCGTAGTTATCAGTCACTTTAATTTCCTGACCAAGCACCATGGTAGCTAAGATAGTTGCAACGTATGAACCAAATAAATCTGCACCCATACCAGCCACGTCGCCAACGTTATCACCTACGTTATCTGCAATAGTTGCGGGGTTACGAACGTCATCTTCTGGAATACCAGCTTCTACTTTACCCACTAAATCCGCGCCTACATCGGCAGCCTTAGTATAAATACCACCACCAACACGAGCAAAAAGGGCGATAGATTCAGCACCTAACGAGAAACCTGTTAAAACCTCAATGGCTGTGATAACAGTATTTTCACCTAAATCGGCGAATAAACTTAAAAACACTATAAATAAACCACCTAATCCTAATACAGCTAAACCAGCAACTCCTAATCCCATAACAGTACCACCTGTAAAAGAAACTTTCAAGGCTTGCTTTAAACTTGTACGAGCAGCTTGAGTAGTTCTAACATTAGCTTTAGTAGCTACTTTCATTCCGATATACCCAGCAGTTGCCGAGAATACAGCTCCTATTATAAAAGAAATAGAAATAATCCAGCTAGAGTGGATTGGCTTTCCATTAATTTCATGAATTGAACCTGAATAAGCTAATAAAGCTGCAGCGAAAGCCACGAAAATGGCCAATACTTTCCACTCAGCTTTCAAAAAAGCCATAGCACCATCGGCTATATAACCTGCTAATTCTTGCATTTTAGCGTCGCCGGCATCTTGTTTAGATACCCAAGCACTCTTAATGGCCATAACAATTAGGCCAACCACCCCAAGGGCAGGAACAAGGTAAATCATCTCTGTCATAGTTTTTCCTATAAGTTGTATTTTCTTTTAAAGGTCGCAAAAATAGGGATTGCCATGAATTTTCAATACCTAAAAATTTTAAATGTTCATTTTTCAGGTACAAGACTATCAATTAATTACTGATATTAGCAGAAAATTTAGCTATGAAACCCCAAAAATTAGCCCCCTACCTGGCTTTTTTAATTTGTCATTCTCTGCATGCACAAATTTTAAACAAGCCCTTCGGCACTCAAAACAAATTGTTAGGAGACATAAGTAGTGTTTATGCTGCCAATTTCTCCAGTTTAAATAATCCAGCATTTCTCGGTTCGAACCCAAACATGCAGCTGGCATTGCATCACGAAATCCCTTATTTTCAGAAATCATTGGCCACTTCAGGATTGTCGGTTCAAGCCGAAATAAAAAAATTTGGATATGGATTTTCTTTAATCCAATCAGGTTCAGAACATTTTAAACAACATATATTTTCTCAAGGTTTGGCAAAAAAAATTAGTGATAAATTTTGGGTAGGTGTTTCAATAAATTATTTGATTACCAGCATGTATAGCCAAAATAAACTTCATAATTTTTATGGTTCTGTAGGACTAAAAATGCAACTAAACCCAAAGATTTTAATGGGTTGCCACGTTGTTAATCCCAGTGCCAGTAAATATAAATTGGAACAATTGCAGCCTATCGGACAATTTTTACAATTGGGGATAGCATATAAATTTACAGAGCAAATTAGCTTTTTAAGCGAATATAAAACCCAAACTAAATCTGAGGGTAATCTGAGTTTTGCTTGTTTATATCAGATTAAAAATGAAATTGATTTTAGGTTCGGATTTGATAAAGAACTGAGCTTTTTTACAAGTGGAATTCGAATCAACCGAAAAAACATGCATTGGGTAATTGGTGCTCAATTGAATAGAATTTTAGGAACAAGTGCAAGCGCAGAATGGAGTAATATACGCTTATGAAAAACCTGATTTTACCCCTTATTTTTTCATTGAATGCTTTTTTTCTTTCGGCTCAAAACAAGCAGCAAGATGAAGAATGGATGGAAAATGTTTTAGAGTTATTATTAGAAAATCAAACGGTAGAATCTGATAGAAGCGATCTTGAACTGAGTATTAAAGAATGGCTTAAGCACCCGATAAACTTGAATAAAGCAAGCAAAGAAGATTTAGAGTCATTCTTTTTTTTGAGTCCTACCCAAATACAAAATATCCTAGAGCACAAAGAAAAACACGGAGATTTTTTAAGCATTTATGAACTTCAGGCTGTAAAAGATTTAGACTTTACTGATGCTTATATTTTAAGTAAGTTTTGCTACGTAAATAATAGTTTTCAAGGAAGTAACTTAAGTTTGGCAAACAAATTAAAAAACGGAGAACATGAAATAATTATTCAGCAAAAAAGAGATTTTAAACTACTCGAAAAAGAGAGTATCAATTACGCCGGAGATTTAAATTATTTTTCTTTAAGGTACCGATTTCAATTTAAGACCAATTGGTATATGGGGTTTGGATTAGAAAAAGACCCGGGCGAAAAATGGAATAAGTACGGAGATTTTCAAACATTCCATTTTT
>JAKRSG010000331.1 GCA_022402405.1 Bacteroidia bacterium
ATGAAGAATTTTAAAGAACAAGTAGATGCCTTTAATGATGCAATGGGACCAGAAGGTAGAAATTATATTAAAGGTTTAATGGAGATGAATCCAAATAAAACTTTCTATCCAGATGCCAATTCTTCTTTACGTTTAACATATGGTAGTGTTCAATCTTATGAACCTAAAGATGCTGTTAAATTCGACTTCATGACCACCTTAGATGGAGTAATGGAAAAGTATAATCCAGCTGATTTTGAGTTTAACGCACCTCAAAAATTAATTGATTTATACAATGCAAAAGACTTTGGCGATTACAAAAATGCAGATGGCAAAATGCCAGTAGCTTTCATAACCAACAACGACATCACTGGAGGTAATTCTGGAAGTCCGGTTATTGATGGTAACGGCTATTTAATTGGTTTAGCTTTCGATGGAAACTGGGAAGCTATGAGTGGAGATATTGTATTTGATGCTAAGTACAAAAGAACCATAAACGTAGATATTCGTTATGTGCTTTTCTTAATTGATAAATTAGGTGGAGCACCTCATATCGTTGCTGAGATGAATCTTATTAAATAGGAACATTCATTTATAAAAAAAGCCCGATGTTACCAGTAACATCGGGCTTTTTTTATGATTATAATTCTTAGAAATTAAACTGAGCTTGTATTCTCATTAACTGACCAATTTGTCGGTTATTTTGTAACGCAAAATCTTCAAACCTTCTATTAGAAAACGTATACATAACAACTAATTCCAAGTTTTTATTGGGTTGCCACTCTGCACCAATTTCCATCTCTTTTACGTCGTAACTTCTAGCATCTCGTTCATGCTTTTTACCACCTTGGTAATATTGTAATCTGGTAAAAGGAATTAACACTTGTTTACCTAATCTTTGAAAATAGCTAAACGTAACATACCCCCCATGTAAATCGCGCACCTCAATAGAGTCGGTAACTTTATTAAACTCCGGACCTCTACCCACATTATATTCGGCCATAATACCAAATGGCTTTGGGTATAATATGAATGATGCAGCTGCTCGCTGATCCAAATAGTTTTTATCAGCATTTGTTTTTACTCCTGCGCTAAGTTGGTCGTTTGCTATCACAAATTTACCTGAATAAGCTTGAATGGCAGGTTCTATTATCTGATTTCCTACTTTAAAAGGATAGGCTAATCTGGTAAAAACATGCGGCTCATTGTTTAATTCAGGCTTATTAGCTGTTTGTCCGTTATATAATCCAAATCCAAATACCCCGTAATCACCACTACCCTTTAAACCAGAACTCACAAGTTCGCTAAATAATTTTCTTATATTCTTTGGAGCATAATAGAAAAATACACCCAGGTCTCGCTCATTTGCTACAGCGCTATTCAAGGCATCATTTCTATCCAAGGGTAAACGATTTTGACTAGATTGCATATTTTCAAAACCATAAGCAATTTTACTCTGACCGATTCTAAACCTATATTCATTATCATCATCTAAACCAACATCAAAATAAGCATCGCGTAACTGGCCAAAATGCAAACTTGTAGAACTAGCTGAACTAGCAAAATCTGGTTGAACATAAAAATATACCCTTTTATTTATTTGACCATAAAAAATGATACGCATCCTTCGAATAAAGAAACCTCCATTTTCTCCCCACGATCTGTCACATTGTTCACATTTCAATTTATCATTCGTTTCAAATAATCTATTATATCTAACTTGTTGGTATCCTCTAATCGAAAAAGATTCGAACCACTTTTTAGCAACAGGCGTAGAAACAACTTCATTTTTTTCTTGGCTGAACCCATTTTGAATACTCAAAAGTGAAAAAAAGATAAGAACAAGGGAAATTCTCTTAATTAGATTCATGTAAATTTAAAATTAACTTTTTATTTTATTATCTTACTTTATTTTTAAAAAGAACTTTAAATCAGTTATTTATAAAATATACTTACAGATGTATATTATTAAAACACTAATTTATTGTTAACAATCTGGGGCAAGAATATTAAGTTATTGTTAACATAATGTTAAGTCGGTTCAAATATTTTAAGTTTGCCCCAGAAAATTTTAAAAAATGAATTTTAACGCAATCATTCAATTATTTACACCTAAAGACAAGGTGTTTTATTCTTTATTTGAGCAAGTAGCACATAATGTTGCCGAAATGGGAGAACTCATTAGAGATGTTGTTTCTGAGCCAGATTTTTCCAAAAGAGCTGTAATTATCAAGAAACTTGAAGACTTGGAACACAAAAACGACAACTTAACACATCAAATTTTTAATGAATTAGGAAGAAACTTTATCACTCCTTTTGATAGAGAAGACATACATTATTTAGCCAATGCTTTAGACGACATTTGTGATTATATTTATGCATCGGCAAAAAAGATAAATTTCTACAAGGTAGACCCTAGTGATAGTGGCATTCAGAAAATGGCAGATATTATTGCTATGGGAGCAGCTTCTATCAAAATTGCTGTGCTTGAGTTAAGAAATATGAAGAATATGCGCAATATAACAGATGCTATTGCAAAGGTAAACACATACGAAAACCAGGCAGATGATTTGTTTGACATGTGCATTGAAAGATTGTTTGAAACAGAAAACGATGTAAAAATGCTCATTAAGAAGCGAGAAATTTACCAAGTAATGGAAATTGCAACGGATAAATTTGAAGATGCTGCTAATGTGATGGAATCTATTGTGGTGAAATACGCATAATTAATTTCTATACATGACATTTTTAGTTGTAATTATCATCTTAGCTTTGGTATTTGATTATATCAATGGCTTTCACGATGCAGCCAATTCTATTGCAACCATTGTTTCTACCAAGGTATTAACGCCGGTTCAAGCAGTAATTTGGGCAGCATTTTTTAACTTTGTGGCATTCTTTATTTTCAAAGATCACGCGGTAGCCAATACTATTGGGAAAACAGTTCACAAAGAATTTATCACATTAGAAGTAATTTTTGCGGGCTTAATTGCTGCTATTATTTGGAATTTATTTACCTGGTGGTATGGAATTCCATCGAGTTCCTCTCATACCCTTATCGGCGGATTTGCAGGAGCAGCAATCGCACATGCATTCATTACAGTTGATGGAGTTAGTATACCCAAAATTGTAGAAATGGATAAAATTACTAAAACAGTATTATTCATTTTTATTGCACCCGTTATGGGGATGGTTATTTCTATGTTTATAACCCTCATTACTATAATGAGAAATGTTTGGTATAGAGTAGGAATAATTATTCTGGTTGCCATTGGAACATACTTCATGTTTGATAAACTAGAACAAAACAAACTAGAGAGTAATTTATCTAAATTTTATCAAATTGATAAGCTTGAAAAGTCTCTGCAAACCAATCCATTGGTTCAGCCAGCATTAGATTCTGCTGTAGCTAAATATGAATTAAGTAAACCCTTATTGAAGAAATACAATGAACTTGGCGCCCTAAAACTAGCTGAAGAAATAGTAATTGTGGATGCAAGTGCAGATGTAAAAAAACTGAGTAAAGATCTAGCTAAGGCCGATAACTCTAGTATTGTTTGGGGTATAATGGCCTTGATTGGTGTTTTTATTCTCACCTATATATATGTAGAAAAGGTTAAAACACCTAATGCATTTAGAATCTCAAATATGTTTAAAAAGCTTCAATTATTATCTTCCGCTGCATTTAGTATTGGACATGGAGGAAATGATGCACAAAAAGTAATGGGTATAATTTCTGCAGCCATGTTGGCTAATGGAAATATTACCGATTTTAAACAAATGCCAAATTGGGTGCCTTTAGCTTGTTATGCGGCCATTGGATTAGGAACCTTAAGTGGTGGATGGAAAATTGTAAAAACAATGGGATCTAAGATTACCAAAGTTACTCCATTAGAAGGCGTAACAGCAGAATCTTCTGGTGCTCTTACTTTATTTATGACAGAACAAATGGGTATTCCGGTTAGTACCACTCATACCATTACAGGTTCTATTATAGGAGTTGGTGCCACAAAACGATTATCAGCCGTGCGATGGGGCGTAACCGTAAATCTTCTTTGGGCATGGATATTTACCATCCCAGTAAGTGCATTACTAGCAGCAATAACTTATTATATTGTAAAATTATTCGTTTAAAAACAAAAAAGCCCTTAATTTCTAAGGGCTTTTTTGTTAAACCATTTCCAGGTTTTTGTTGGATGTCTTCTGGGAATATTCCATTATGATATCCACGCTTGTTTGTGAGGGTTCTTCTGAAAGTTTCTCTAGACTTTCCATTCCGCTTTTGAGTAACACAAATGCTTTTTGTAAATCAGCATTCACTAACAATTGTGCTTCCATTTCAAGTTTTTCTTTCTCAGATACCTCATGATAAAGATACCTAAGCAAATCGTTTTCTGTGTAATTTTGGGCCATAAGCGAGCTTTTCATTTTGATTAGAAAACGCAAAGCTAGTCCCAAATATTTTAAATTACAGCAAATTATTCTTCAAAACTAAGGTTAGTTGGTTGATTGTGAGCGTCTTTTTCTTTAGCATATGGTATAGTTGGCTTAACAGACTCATCCACTACCTCAAAAGAAATATCATCAAACCATAATTGTCCGCCACCACTTAACAAGGCACCATAAGCTATATTGCTCGCCTTTTTAGGAACATCTACCACTATATCATATCTTTGATAATCGTTGCTCCCTTTGATTTTACGATTCGACATATTATCAAAAACATAGGGATCAGTTGATTTAGCACCGTCTACACGAAGCCAAAAACCAGCCCAACCATTTACATCGGCAGTTTTTATATATCCAGAAAAACGAATTCTCTTTCCGGCAAAACTACCTGGCTTTAAGTTTTGAACCAAAGTTCCAAATCCTCTTACCCTAGTGCTTGAAGAACGAATTGTTGCTGCATTTGTTCCATTTATACCTGCTCCATTTTCAATACCTATTTCGTATTGATCTGGATTACTTCCGGCTTTGTACCAGCCTTTTGGAACTTCGAAAGAAAACAGTGCTACCAGAACCACCAATAGCATTGCCATTTTTGCTTTTGCTTTCATAACATCGATAAATTAAGGGTTTATAAATAAGGAGTTGTTCAAGAATTCAAACTTTATATTTGAATTCCTTTTGCAACCATCAATTTGCGTAAATTATTAAGGGCATAACGCATTCTGCCCAAAGCGGTGTTAATGCTCACTCCAGTTTTATCTGCAATTTCTTTGAAGCTCATATCTCCCCAATGACGCATAATAAGAACCTCTCTTTGCTCTTCAGGTAATCGTTTAATTAGTTGTTTAATTTCACTTTCAGATTGCAATTTCATGATTTTATCTTCCTTGCTTTCTTCTGCGATAATCAAATAATCGAATATACCATTACCTTCACTGTCGGTTATAGTTACATCACGCTTTATTTTTCGTAAATAATCTATGGTAAGATTTCTGCCCACACGAACAGCCCAACCAACAAACTTTCCTTCTTCATTGTAATTACCTGAACGTAGTGTATGAATAATCTTAATAAAGGTTTCCTGAAAAATATCTTCTGCAAGCGGACGATCTCTTACCAAAAGATAAATAGCAGAAAAAATACTACGCTTATGGCGTTTGATTAGTTCTTCAAGTGCTGCTTGTGTGCCTGATTGGTATAGCTTTACCAGTTCGTGGTCACTAATTTTCTGCAAGTTCATGGTTGTTTAATTTAAAAGGTGAAACCAAAGAGAATATTAGTGTAGATTTTTTTACCTATAAGCTATATAATTTTTTGTGTGTTTGAATTGTTTTGTAAAACGAATTTAGCAATTGAAATGAGAAAAACAAGCGTTAGGAAAAAAAAATTATTTTTTTCTTATTCCGCTTAAATGAAATTTAAGCCCTGCATAAAAATTTCCAACCATAAAATCTGGCTTTACTTCCACAGCCAATGCTGCTGTTATAGGACCATTTGCATTGCTGTATTGCTCGTAACCAAAATTATTTTTGGCATATAAAAAATCATACCCTAAACAGAAGGATAAATTTTGTTTTACATACACATTAGCTCCAACTCCCATTTGAATTACTACTGCATTTACTTGTAAAGGATTAAATTTAATTACACCCAACGAATCGGTATATATATTATATCCATAGCTTCGCATCCAGCCAAATCCCAAGCCTGTCTTGGCAAACAAATCAAAACTTTCATTGTAATGGTTAAACTTTGCACCACCAAATAACATGTTTTGTGTCCAATTGGCAAAGGTTTGAATGGTTCTATAATTGAATTGATATATTTTCTCTAAAGCTTCTTCATCAGCTGGATTAGAGTTGTTGATCCATTGTATATAAGGATGTATTAAATTTGCTTT
>JAKRSG010000332.1 GCA_022402405.1 Bacteroidia bacterium
CGTTCAGCTTTTCGATACCCAATTTAAAATTATTCAGAAAACTGGTGATATCAAAACTATTAAATCGAAAGGTTTTGTGAACTACGATCACAGTGGAAAACCAATAAGCATGATGGGTGTAAATTGGGATGTTACTGAAACTGCTGAAGCCACTGAAAAATTAGGAAAAAGTGAACAATTATTTCGTCAAATCGTTGAAACCTCGCAAGACGGAATATGGCTGCATGATGGGACCAATAAAACTATTTTTGTGAACCCTAGGTTCACCCAGATATTTGGCTATACTGCCGAAGAAATGCCTTACTTAAATATCAACGATTTAATAGACCCAGCCTTTCATAATTTGGTAAAAGAAAAAACAGAAAGTCGGAGAAAGGGAAACGCTGATACGTATGAACTTTTGTGTATTCGCAAAACCGGACAAAAAATTTGGATTCAGGTTTCTGCATCACCTATTTTAGACAAAGAAGGCATGTATTCTGGGTCGTTGGCCATGCTAAGCGATATTAGTGAAAGGAAGAAAGAAGAGCTCGAGAAAGAAAAAATAACGCAGGACCTAATCCAAAGAAACAAAAACATGGAACAATTCTCTTACATTGTTTCTCATAACCTTCGTGCTCCTTTGGCCAATATCATGGGCTGTGCAGAGCTTATAAAAAACGACATCTTAGAGCAGGAGGAACTAAACAAAATAATAGATGGCATAGTATGCTCCGCCTACAAATTAGATGAGGTAATTAAAGACTTGAACCAAATCCTTCAAATAAAAAATCCTCTGATAGAAAAACGTGAAAAGGTAAATTTACATGAGATTGTTAAGGAAATAAAACAAAGCATTTATAATGTGATGGCCTCTCACAAAGTTACTCTTAAAACAGATTTTAAGGATATTGAAGATTTAAACTCCGTAAGAAGATACATTTATTCTATCTTTTATAATTTGATTCAAAATAGTATCAAATATCAAAATCCTAAGGTAAATCCGGTCATAGAAATAAAAAGTAAGCAAATTGAAAAAGGAATAAAAATAACCTTTAAAGACAATGGCTCAGGAATAGATTTACAAAAAGAAGCGCACAATATTTTTGGTTTGTACAAAAGATTTCATCAAGATATAGAAGGAAAAGGTATTGGTCTTTTTATGGTAAAAACCCAAGTAGAAACCATTGGCGGTAGCATTGATATTAACAGCGAGCCCAATCTAGGTACGGAGTTTACTATTGAATTACCAGTGTAGAATTATGAAGTATGAATTTAATAGCCTTATTTCATAATTCATACTTCATAATTCCAAAAACTCTTTAGCTTTCTGCTTATAGTAGGGTTGCATCTCTAAAGGTACTGTTTGTAGAAGCTCGGTATTTTTCTTGTTTTTACGTTCAAATTTTTCTAGGTATTTTGGATCAGGCTTGGGAATTTCTTTTCCTTGTGTGGCCTCACGCTTCATCTCCTCTTCCTGCTTTTTCTCTGCCTTTTCATGCTCTAAAAGTCGGGTAAGTATCTCTTGTTGGCGCATTAAAGTTTCTTGGGTAAGGCGTTTATTTACCAAATCTTTTTCGGTCTCTTCCATCATTTTTTGAAGCTCACCTAATTGTTTTCCACCACCCATTTTTTCCTTCTCTAGTGCGTCCATCTGACTAATCATTTTTTGCATTTGCTGACGGATAGCCATTTGTTTAGCGGCCATTCTAGCAAACTGCTCACTGCCCGGTTTGTTACTTTCGCCTTTGCCATTTTTATTCATGCCATCCTTCATCTGCTTGTTCATCTCCTCCTGCATTTTCTTTAATTCGCCCATGCTTGGTTTTTTGCCGCTACCAGGTTTTTTGGATGGCTTGCCTTTTCCTTGTTTCTTCGATTGTTTCTTCTCCTGAGATTGTTGTTGCATTTGTTGCAAAGCCTCACTAAGCATCAATCCAAGGTTGTTCATACGCGTCATGGCATACTGCTGTTGAATTTGAATCTGGCCTTGATTACGATTAGAAAAACTGTTATTGGCTTGATTTAAATGATTATTAAGCTTGGTTACCTCTCTGTTTACAAACGACTGAATAGCTGGCACGCGCTTACTTAGAGCCAATAAACTATCCTCTACCATTTGAGCATTATCTTTAATAACCTTTTGCTCTTGAGCCAACTTCACAAATTGAGGATTATACCCTTGTATTCCCTTCACTTGCTCCATTACCTGCTCTTGATCTTTGCTTAACTGAATTACGTTTTCAAGAATCTCACGAAGGGCTTGCTCATCAATTTCTTCTTGTTCTTCCTCTTGCTTATCCATTTGCTCCTGCATTTTTTCTTGCATTTGCTCCATCTCTTCCGCAGCTTCTTTCTGATTCTTACTACTCTTTTTGTTGTTACCCTTCTTTAATTCGTCTTTGCTCTGCTGAAGTTTTTCAACTATCTTCTTCTCTGCTTCTTTTGTATCAGGTAACTCCTTTGGCGACTCTAATTCTTTGTTCTGCTTTTGCAATTCATTGAGGTCTTTTTTAACATCCTCAAAAGCTTTGTTTAACTCCTCTTGTTTCTTTAATAACTCTTCTTGAGATTTACTTTTTTGCTCCGTTTCTTTTGATAGTTCTTGCTGTTTTTGAGCCAACTCTTTCAAGTCTTTTAAGGTTTCTTCCATCTTCTTTTCAACGGCCATCTCCTTATACATTTCCAACATTCTATCTAGCTCTTTTTCTACATCCTTATTATTCAAATCCATCTTCTCTAATTCCTTTTGGATTTGATCTTTATTCTGCATTTTCACCAGGTCATCGAGCTTCTTCATCAACTGCTTCATCTCGTCGGTTAGCATCTCTTCGTACATTTTTTGCAACTGTTCTTGCTTCTCCATTATGCGCTGCTCTTCCTCTTGGTACGATTGTTCTTTCTGATTTTTCTGCTTAAAATCTTGCTGCAATTCTTCTATTTTCTGAACCAAATCTTTTTGACGTTTCTGCAATTGCTCTAATTTCTTCTTCTCCTCAAAGCTAAGTGACTGCTGAGATTTTAACTTCTTCTGAACCTCTTTTAAATCCTTTTGAAGATCTTTTGATTCTTTTAAAGCCTCTTCCATTTTCTTCTGCAAAGCTTCAGAATCTTGCTTACTTTGTTCTTTTAGTTCTTGCTTAGATGGGGCTTTTAAAATAAATGGTTTAGACTGAACCGACTTTGCGCCATGAACTCCATCATTATCCCATACCTCAAAATAATAACTCAACTCATCGTCTAAGGTAACATCTATCTCGAATAGATTAAATACATGAGCAAAATTTATTTGCTTACCTAGTTCAATCGGAATCTGTTTACTAACCCAAGCCTTTTCAGTCTTTTTTGGATCAGCCGATTTTAAAAACTTATAATTAAACGTAAGCTTACTTAAGCCATAATCATCGCTAGCAGAACCTCCAAAATATAAGATTTTACCTGTTACAGTATCTCTCTGCTCCTCTACCTGAATTTGCGGAAACGCATCAGGAGTTACATTAATTTGAAAGTACAATGAATCGCCTTTAGCCTTTGTTTGATTGCTTAATTTAATGGCATATGCATCCGATAAAAAGAACTTTCTGCTGTATTGAAAATGTATTTTATCTTCACTTTTTGCCGATGTCTCAAAGTTCGAAAACTGTAATCGCAAATCGTCGGTTTGCTTTCCCGTAAACTGCCATTTCACAGTTGTTCCAGCAGGTATGGTAAGGTCGCCAGGATTGTTTATACTCTCATCTTTTTGTTGCAAATAACTTGGATAATCTAAGTAAACAGAATACGATAATATTATCGGTCGGTTCAGCACTTTTATCTCATTTAAATTATCTTCAAAACCTAATGCTTCTAAATAAAATGGGGTACTATTCTGCAAATTTTTAAAGGTATAAATAAAATGAGTAGCATCCTTTTTTTGCATTTTATAACTCACGTTATTGGTATGCACAAAAACCTCATTCGGTATTTCAGAACCCTTCAATTCCACTTCTAATTCAAAATCTTGATACTGCTCTGCCTCTAATTTTTCGTTAATAATATGAAACGAAAAGGGAGCAGGAATTTTAAACACTTGGTCGTACTTCCATACCCTATTGGCGCCTTCGCTTATCAAATCTGGGATGGTAATACTTGTTATGAGCATCAATACCAAAGGCACTATTGCCCAAGGCAAGTACTTTAAATTCTTTTTATAGGTAACAGCAGCTGTAAATGGCAATGGAGAAAGCTCTTTGGTTTTTTGTTCAATTGCGGCGTGTAATAAACTGTTATCGGTTTCGGCTTGATCCAAAAGCTGAAGCGTATTCATAAGTTTATCACTTACCTCGTTAAAATGCGCTCCAATTATTTGCGCAGCCTGAGTGTATGAAATAACTTTTCCAATTTTTAATAATTGCGCAATAGGATAGGCTATGTATCTCAAAAAAAGAAAAATCGAAGTAAACAATAAACTGTAAAATAATATAGCTCTGGTGCTAGAAGTATACCTGCCAAAATATTCCAAAGCAGAAACACTTAAGAAAAATAAAACAAATAAACCAACAAAAATAATAGCACCCTTTAACAGTAAATTCTTATAGTACTTTTTTATAAAAGCATCTAACTTTTGTATTAATATGTTATTGTGCATTATCATACCCTACAATACCTCTTTTATTTTAAAGTAAATATCATCTAAAACGCCATTGTACCCCGGAATAATATCTATCTTGTACACATGTTTTAATTCGATAATAAATAATATCAAAAACAGAAAAAACACTCCTATATACGTTAGAATTTTCAATCTATATAACCAGTGCTTTAGGTTTTCGTTTTCGAACATCTCACAATTATAAGGCAATTACAGCAATTTTGGTAAGCAGAATTCTACCACCAATTAATTTTGACGAACAAAGCTAAAATCTTTCCCCGAGAATAATCCTAAGTCGCTCAATTTTAACTCTGGAATAACAAGCAATGCCATAAACGATAAACTCATAAAAGGAGCTTTTAGGCCTGAACTTAATGTTTGTTTGCTAAATTTATCTACTTCTGTGTATCGTTCGGCTACCTGCCAAGCGTCTAAATCACTCATTAATCCTGCTATTGGCAACTCTAATATTTTATGCTTTGTTTCTGAACATGCCACCAAAGCTCCTTTCGATTTAATCACTAAATTTATGGCTTTTACCAGCATCTCATCGCTTATGCCAACTGCAATTATGTTATGACTATCATGAGCAACAGAACCTGCAATGGCACCCAATTTTAATCCGAAATTTTTGATGTAGGCAATAGCAGGTTTTGCTTTTTGGTAACGATTGTAAACTACCAATTTTAGGCAATCATTTTCTGCAGTGCAATCGCTAGCGGGTATATCTAATCTGCGTGTTATGAGCTGACCATCGATGCATTCTATAACAGGTTCCATGTCAGATTTTACATAGCTTAAATCAGATACATGAATAGGTTCAGCCAGAAATATATTGGGTGTTTGGGGTGGTATATAGGGCAAAAGACTGTGTTGATTTTTAGCTACTAACTTACCATGAATATAGGTTTCTAACACATTAAAATTTTGCAAATCTTCTACTAGAATAAAATCTGCTGAATGTCCAACATGCAACAAACCGTGTTTGGTTTTATAGTGCTTAGCCGCATTTAAACAGGCAACTTGCAATACCTTAAACACATCATTACCAAGAGCCACAGCTCGTGCAGCCAATTGGTTTATATGGCCAAGCAACAAAGAATCGGGATGTTTATCATCTGAGCAAAACATGAGCTGTTCGTAATGGGTATCTAGCAAAGGAATAAGTGCATCAAAGTTTTTGGCAGCACTACCTTCTCGGATGAGAACCCTCATGCCCAGTTCTAACTTTTCTTGGGCCTCTTCCAACGTAAAACATTCATGATCGGTGCTTATACCTGCTGTGATATATTTTTTTAAATCGGCACCAGATAATCCGGGTGCATGACCATCAACAGGCTTATTCCACTTTTTGGCCGCAGCTATTTTCTGAGCAATTTCTGGATCGTTGAAAAGAACACCCGGATAGTTCATCATTTCAGATAGATAGTAGATATCGGTTCTGGCTAGCAAGTGGTCTACATCCTCTGCCAAAAGAGCGTCTCCAGCAGTTTCAAAAACGGTAGCGGGCACGCAAGATGGTGCTCCAAAATAAAAGTAAAAAGGAGAATGTTTGGCATTTTCCAACATATATTCTACACCCTTTTTACCAAGCACATTGGCTATTTCATGCGGATCGCTCACACTGGCAATAGTACCATGAGTAAGTGCCATGCGGGCAAATTCTGATGGTGCCAACAAAGAACTTTCTACATGCACATGAGCATC
>JAKRSG010000333.1 GCA_022402405.1 Bacteroidia bacterium
CATTATTTGATGTAAATCTCAATATATTTGAGAATTATTTATTACATTTTCATAGAGCCACATTAAGAGATATTTGTAAAACAATTGATTTAGGAAATACAGCTGGTGATACATACTGGCTTGATAAGTTTACCCCTTTAGCACGTTTTTTGGTTAAAGCATTTGGTCGTAAAAGAGTAAACAGTTTAATCTATTTTTTATATAAAATATTATCACCTGCAAAATCTTATAAATCACAATTTTTGGATTACAAACCTGACTTAGTTATAGTAACTAGGGTTTTAAATTATTCTAAAGACTATCCAATTTTAAGGATGGCTGATAAATTAAAAGTACCGGCGATTTCTTTAGTAAGTAGTTGGGATAACTTAACAAGTAAAGGATTTTATTCCTTCTCAATAAATAAAATAGTTGTTTGGAATAATGTCTTAAAAGAGGAGGCTATGAGTTTATTTGGCTACCCTGAAAAAGATATTTTCGTTTCAGGTATTCCAAGATATGATAGTTTTTTTAATTATGAGCCTAAAATTTCTAAAAAGGAATATTGTTTAAAAATGGGCTTGGACCCTAATAAGAAAATAATTTTGTATGGCACAGGCAGCGCAACAACAGGCAGAACAAGTATTGATTTGGTATCTCCCGAACCTGAAATAGCAGACTTTATTGTTGATAATATTAATAATGGGAAAATTGAAAATGCTCAATTAATAGTTAGGTTACATCCGCAAGCTGAAGTAAATTCGTATGAATTTTTAAAGAACAAATTAAATCTTGTTCTGCAAATACCTGGTAAATCAACTTCTTTTCAGGATAGATTGTTTTCAAAAACTGATGATGATGATTTTGCTAATACTTTATACTTTAGTGATGTAGTTGTAAATTTAGGCTCAACAATATCTATAGATGCAGCTGTTTTCGATAAACCAATTATTTGCATTTTTTATGATTTTAGAGGTCTAAGGCCGTTTGAAAAATCTGTTAAAAGGTTGTATCATTTTGACCATTATCATAAACTACTAAAGACAAATGGAATTAAATTATCAGATTCTAATGAGGTTTTAATTGAAGATATTAATACTTATTTGAATAATCCTAAATTACTTGTTAATGAAAGATTTGAAATGGTAAAACAACAATGTTTTTATACAGATGGGAAATCAGGTGAAAGAGTCGCTGATTTTTTAATTAATTATTTAAGTTGATATAGATTCAAACTATATTATTTTATATTTTTTGAAATTATTATAAGTTAAAGTAAAATAATTTTTGTTTTTTTTATAAGATATTTGTGAATATTGAGAAAATTTTATTAACAATAATTGGAGTAACAGCTTATGCTTTAATTCTGGACCCATTATTTGGATTTATGGGAATAAAATTTTCATATTTTACCAATTCCTTATTTCTTATCTCGATTTTTTCAATTTCTTCTTTTTTTTTAGCTTTATTACTATTAAGGAAACAGAATTTAAAATCTTTCTTTTTGAAAATTTTTATTTTCTACATTGTTTTTATGATGGTAAACGGGTTTAATAGAAGTTTCTTGTCATTTCCTGTTTATCTATTTGAATTCATGAATCATTTACGGTTTATATCCTTTTTGATTTTAGGTTCTATTGCATACAAATCTGAGGTTTTAAAACGATACTTAATTGGCTATACTAAGTTTGGATTTTACATTTGTTTAATTCTTGTTATTTCAGGTTTTTTTCCTATTCCAATTCTTGGAAACGCATTGATTGTCTCTTATAATATTCAATTTTTTTTATATCCGTCTTTAATTTTTATTTTTAATCAAGATATAAATAGAAGAGATTATACTATGATGCTTTTTTCTTTTTTATTATTATTTATTATTCAGTTGATTTTTTTAAAAAGATTGCCAACTTTATTAATGACAATAACAACCTTGATTTTTTTTTACTATTCATCATTAAAAAGTAAAATATTATCCAAGTACTTTAGTGTTTTTTTTAGAGGAGCAGTGCTAATACCATTGGTTATTATAGCTACAAATTTTCCATTATTTGATTATATTGATTCACTGATGAAGAAAAGTTCTGGTGAGCTTGGAGGGGTTAGCACACTCGAAGATGTAAGGTGGGAAATTGGTGATATTATTTGGGCGGATGTTTTTAAAAATAATGATCAAATTACTGGTAGGGGTTTAGGTTCTTATGTAGAGGATGATTCATTTTTTTTTGATGAAATCAATAACAAAAAAGTTAGAACTGCAGCCGAATTAGGTCACCCAACTGCCATGTTAAAGGGAGGATTTATATTATTGATATTTATTGCAATTTTTTCTCTAAAAATCATTTTAAGTTATCCAACATTTTTAAAAAATAGATATTATTTTGGTCTTTGGGTTTTTGGATTTATTTGGGTTGTTAATTTTATTCCAGGAGGATATATAGGTAATATTCACTCGATTAATGATGTTATATTGGCCTATTTTATAGGGTATTTATATAGGGATAAAACTAATACTAATACTATAAACAATAAGTTTTTTAGTTGATATTTATAAAAAGTTTTTTAAGTAATCAGGTTTGAAAATAATAATAATTTTTAATGAACAAATTCACTTTGGCTTGGCAGCCAAGGAAAGAGTACTGAATTATGCAAAATCAATGAAGTATTATGGATTTGAGGTTAAAATATTAATGCCATTTGGCTTTCAGCCTTTTTCGGGTGAATTAATCAAAAAAAATGGAATAATTGAGTCAATCGATTACGAATACACCACTTTTTTTAAAATCCATCCTAAAAAAAATAAATTTTTCCCATTTAATTTATTTTGGTTTTATTTTAAGAAACTTTTTACTGTTTTTACTTTTCACTTAAACATATTAACTAAAAAAAAGGATGTAATTTGGATTTATTCATGTTCTAACTTGGATGTAATCTTATTGAGAATTTTAAATCCTAGAGCTAGAATTTTATTAGAATTGTGCGAAATCCCATTTCATAACATTGAAAATAAGTTTTTGAAAGAGTTTTACCGTAACATTAGGATAAAATATTTACTATTTTGCTATGATTATTTAATTGTAATTTCAAAAAATTTGCTTGGATATATTCAAAAGCAAAAAATCACCACAAAAACATTTCTTATTCCAGTTTTATATAATTTTAATGAAACTAATTCTAAAATTAATCAATTTAGTGAGAATTTATTTAAAAATAATTTTCGAATTGTACACACTGGTTCATTAACAGAACATAAAGATGGTATTCTTACAATAATAAATGCCATTGGTGAATTAAAAAGAAGGTTTTTAATAGAAATTGATTTTTACTCAACAGGTAAAATTGAAAATTCAAATGTTTTTAATCAAGTGCAAAATCTAATTAAGAATTTTGAAATTGATAATCAAATTAAATTTCTAGGTTATTTGTCCAAGGATGATTTATTCGAATTGCAAAAAACATCAGATTTATTTATTATTTATAAAATTGATAACGAGCAAAATAGATTTAATTTCCCTTCAAAAATTGCTGAATATATGGCCTTAGGTAAACCAGTTCTAACCACTAACGTAGGTGAAGCGCCATTACGATTTATAGATGATGAGAATATTTTTATTTTACAGGATTTTGGCGTAGATGCTTTAGTTCTAAAACTTTTGTTCTTATATAACAATACCGAATTAATGAGGAAGGTTGGAATAAATGGCAAAAATGTTGCCTACTTAAATTTTGATAGTATTTTGAATCTAAAATTACTTTCCGAAGAAATTAAATTGAACTTGAATTAATAATTGATGAGTTTTCAAATGAAGAATAATAATAAAAAACTATTCATTTGGTCTAGATGGGCAGATGATATTATTCTTGGAACAAAACCTCCTGATGGACAAGGTGGGGCTGAATTGCAAATGTTATTTTGGGCTAAATCTTTTGCAGACCAAGGTTATATTCCATATTTATTTAGTTGGCGTTTGAGGGTCCTTTTCAGAGAAATTTATGGGATTAAATTCTTATGGCTTCCGTGGGTCCGTAAATTAGGAGTTGTATTTGCTTATTTAAGATATTTATATGTTTTAATTTACAGGCCGAATTTAATTATTATAAGAGGTTACACAGATTTAAAGGTTTTATTACGATTAAAAAAAGTTGTTGATTTTAGAATTTTATTGATGATTGCATCTGATTTGGAAGTTGAAAATGAATCGAACCAAATGTTAAATTTATCTAATTATGTAGACGGTATAATTACCCAAAATCACTTTCAATATAATAAGATTGTTGCAAATTTTCCAAAAATTAAAACAATCAATGTACATAATATTTTTGATAATTCTATATTCAGTAATACAAAAGTAGATGAAAATTTTGATTTTATCTGGGTTGGAAATATTAAGCCAGTTAAAAGAGTTATGTACTTTTTAGATCTTGCCATGAAAATGCCAAATAAAAAGTTTGGAATTATTGGAAAAAATCAGAATGAAACTGAATTTCAACTTTTCCTAGATAGAGTTAAAGATTTAAATAATGTGAAGTATTTGGGGTTTTTAGATATTCAATTAGCAAATAATTACATTTCTAATTCTAGAATATTAGTAAATACCTCCATAAAAGAAGGTTTTCCTAATACCTTTTTACAAGCTTGGAGTTATAATATTCCAGTTATATCAAACGTAGATCCAAGTGATTTAATTTCAAAAAATGATCTTGGTCTAAAGTTTAATAATTTTGATGAACTTGTTGAACATGCGGAATTATTAATTGATTCTACAAGTCAATATCAATTTATTTCTAAAAAAATTAATGAATATTTCATTAAGAGTCATTCACCAAAAACAGGTTTGGAAACAATCTTAAATGCTTTTTTTAATTGAAAGGTAGATTTTTTAATACTAATAATTTAATTTCATTTAATTTAACTTAATAATAAATTTTTCAAAAGCGATTTAATATGGATATTTTAAAATTAATAGGAAGATCTAAGTCATTATTCATTAACGACTTGTTAAGATATGAGCCCTTGCTTCAAAAAGTTGTTTCCGAATCTACTTTTTTGGTTTTAGGTGGCGCAGGGTCAATTGGTCAGGCAGTAACTAAGGAAATTTTTAAAAGAAATCCTCTCAAGCTATTTGTGGTTGATATATCAGAAAATAATTTAGTTGAACTAGTAAGAGATTTAAGAAGTTCAATTGGTTATATTAAAGGTGATTTTCAAAGTTTTGCTTTGGATGTTGGTTCATGGCAATTCGATATGTTTTTACAAGAAAATAAGCAATTTGATTTTGTTTTAAATTTAACTGCTTTAAAACATGTTAGAAGTGAAAAAGACCCATTTACGCTAACAAGGATGATCGAAACTAACATAATAAACACAATTAAAACAGTGAATTGGGCAAAAGAAAACGGTGTTAAAAAGTATTTTGCTGTTTCAACAGATAAGGCTGCAAATCCTGTCAACTTAATGGGGGCATCCAAAAGAATTATGGAAATGTTTTTAATGAGGGAAAGTAGTGAAATTTCTATTTCGACGGCTAGGTTTGCTAATGTGGCATTTTCTGATGGCTCACTATTACATGGGTTTGAAAAAAGATTTATTAAAAATCAACCAATTGTTGCTCCTAATGATGTTAGAAGATATTTTGTAACTCCTGAAGAAAGCGGATTAATTTGTTTGTTTTCAACTATTCTTGGAAATAATATGGATGTTTTTTTTCCTAAATTAACTCCAAATGATCTACATAGATTTTCAGAGATTGCCGTGCGGTATTTAAAGGAGAAGGAATACGAACCAATTATTGTTGATTCGGAAGATGAGGCGAGAAAACTGATAATTGAATTTAATGGTATAAATAATTGTAAAAAGTGGCCATGCTTTTTTTCAAGCAGTGATACAACAGGTGAAAAAGACTTTGAAGAGTTCTTCACTGAAAACGAACAACTGGATTTAGTGACATTTGAGGATTTTGGGGTGATAAAATCTAAAGTTGACTTTGACACATCCAAATTGGATTTCTTTGTTTCCCAGTTCGAGAACTTCAAAAAAAGCAACGAGTGTAATAAAATTAAGATTATTGAAATTATTAAATTCTTATTGCCGGATTTTAAGCATGAGGAAAAGGGTAAATATTTAGATTCAAAAATGTAAAATATGAAAAAAGCAGTAATTTTAGCAGGAGGAAAGGGCACAAGACTAAAGCCATATACAATGGCATTACCAAAGCCATTAGTACCACTTGGAGATAAACCAATTTTGGAAAGAAT
>JAKRSG010000334.1 GCA_022402405.1 Bacteroidia bacterium
CGCCCTCCATATAAGCAATCAGTTGCTCCTCGTTAAGCCTTGCATCTGCACTCTTTTTTAAATAACTGAAATCTAAATTAGGCTCAACAACTGAATCTATAGCAACAGTGTTATCTACCCCTTTTATCAATTCTAATTCTTGTCGAATTTCATTATGTAATTGCAAAAACTTCTCAAACTCTACAAGGGTTTCAGGGGATAAGGCAGATTCCAAATAATCTATCATGTACTGCTCGTAATTTTCAAGATTTATTCTCATACTATTTGCCCCCTTTCTCCCAAATAATTCCTTAAAGCCAATCGGGCTCGGTAAATATAAACCTTAACCTGACTCTCATTTAAACCCGTAATCTCCCCAATTTCTTCGTAACTATATCCTTCATAATCCCTCAACAAAACAACTGAACGCTGTATATCACTTAAAGTAGATAATGCTCTGTCTAAAATCTTTTTTAAATCGCTAAAGGTATTTTCGGTTTGAACCAAACTTTCATGCTGCGGTTCTAATAAACCCGAGCGCTGTTCTTTTCTTATTTTGTCTATCATCGTATGATAGCCAGTGGTAAAAAGATAGCTCTTAGATTTCTCAAACTCAACCTGCTCAAGCTTCTTCCACATTTTCTCGAAGGTATCCTGCACCACGTCTCTGGCTGCATCGCTATCCTTTAGGTTTTTTACTATAAACCTAAAAAGAGCATCCGCGTACAAATCAACACAGCTATTAAATTCTTTTGCAGTCATCCTTTTCTAACGAATTTGTGCATAAGACGCAAGCTACATTTATTTTGTTACAAGACTCGAAAAAAAAATTAAAAAAAATACTAAATCTAGAAATTACTGAATCACCAGCGAACTTCTTAACACATTTCCAGCTTCATCTATCAGCTCCACAAAATATTGTCCAGCCATAACTTTCATCTCAATTGGATATACTAATTGTAGTTTGGAAAGGCTTTCGGTATGCACTTCTCTACCTAATATGTCTATTACTTTTATTTGGGCCGAACCAACAAATTCTCGATTGAGTTTTATCTCAAAATTTCCTTCACTTGGATTAGGATATACTGTCATAAACATCCCCATTTCGAGTGGGTTCAAACCGTTTGCAATTGGATTACAAATGGTATCTGAGACCACTCTTACCGTGCGAGAGTATACATGTGAGCACCCTAAATTGGATGTAGCCGTTAGGTTAATGGCAAATGTGCCTAAGGATGGAAATCGTTTTCCATAAATAGAATTGCTTATGGTGTCTGTAGTTCCATCGCTCATTGTCCAAGTATATTTGGCAATCCAACCATTACCGCTTAAAGTAGATGCATTTAGGAAGTTAAAGTTCTGAAAACTGAAACATTGAGTAGTGTCGTTTAGGGTGAAACTGGCTATCGGACTAGGTTTTCCTGCTACAACTACTCTTATGTTTGTGGTATCAGAAACTGTCTCGCAACCTTGAGCATTTCTTGCAATCATTACTACTTGATAGTTTCCTGTATCTAAATAAGCATGAAATACTGTTTTACTTACCGTTAAATCAGAAACTTGCCCGTCGCCAAATCTCCAATAACTTTGCACGGCATCTGGTGAGGTATTGGTAAAGTTAAACCCTGTTTGGCAAGGTGTAGTTCTTATTTCTGTAACGTTAAAGGTTGAAATTGGTCCGGCAGACGAGTTGGCAACCACGCTATCAGAGAAACTAAATACACATCCACTTTCTGCTTCTACTCGCATAGTCACGAATTTCTTACCGGGACTATCAAAAACAAATAATGGCATAGGAACAGTGTCGGTACCTTCATTGGCAAAGTTCCATGAATACTTTATTTCGGTTGCATCGGAGGTTTGTAGATTAGGGAAAAACTCTACTGTACGATTACAATTTCCAGATCTTGAAGTAAAGTTACCTGTAATATCACTAATTGCAAATGTCCTGTTTAAGGTATCTGCACAAGAACTATCCATAGCTACAAACGAAATAAAATGCTGTCCAGAACTTAGATTTGTTAAGGATACTGGTGCAGTGTATAGAGTATATGGATCATTATCTATAGACAAATAAAAGGTAGTTCCACCTACCGAGGCATTACTTATGGTTCTGTTGTTGCTACAAAAATCTGAACTACTGATTAGAATATTAGCCTTTACACCTCTCTCTGATGTAAGCGTATCAGGCAAAGCAGATATCTCGCAAAACCCTCCTGAACTTACTTTATATTGTACTATAAACTCGTATGTGCTATCAAAACTTACTCTAGGGTTTGGTATTTGTAAAGCATTTGGCAATCCTTTGCTAAATTGCCATTGATATCGGTAAATGCTTCCGCTATCTGCGACTTCAAATTGAAAAACGTTTTTACAATTACTAGAAGTAAATGTATAATTGGCACTTGGGAATGTGTACACTCCTACATCTTTCTGACTAATCAAAAATCCATTTATAGTTAATTTTACTGCGTAAACACCATCCTTGGCATATGTATGGGTTGGTTCAGCCAGAGTTGAGGTATTACCGTCACCAAAATCCCAAAAATATGATGTAGCCAAATTAGTTGAATCAATAAACCTAACCAATCTACTTGAACATGTATTTTGTACAAATCCAAACTTACTAATAGGTACAGGTGCCACTATAACTTGTCGGCTAATAGAATCCTCACAACCTGTAGATGTAAAAACTGTAAGTGTTACTGTAAATGTATCTGCTCGGTTATAGGTTTTGTTGAAAACAGAGAAGTTATTAGAATCTACTTGTCCATCTCCTAAACGCCAAATGGCTTTATAAACCCAACCCGGACCTAAATTCTTGGTAGAATTAATGAAGTTAAAACTATTATTTGCAATAGTTTGAAAAGGATTTGAAATGCTGAAATTGGCTGATGGTCCAAAAGCATCTAAACCTACTACCAATGGTTTACTAACCGTGGTAATACAATTACCTTCAAATACGGTAAGTGCTACATTAAAAGTTCCTGCGTCGCCATAACTTTTAACGGGATTTTGAATAGTAGAACTAGTTCCATCACCAAAATCCCATATGTAATTTAGTTGCGATCCTCCCTTAGTTGTATCTGTAAATTGAAATTTGTTAGAACAATTTCCTCCCGCGTTTGAAAGGGTAAACCCTGGCTGAATATTGCTAGTTCCACTTCCAACACTCACTGGCAATCTAAGTGTACTTGTACAACCACTTCTTGCCGTTACAGTTAAGGTAGCAGAATCTGTGCCCGGTGTTCCGTAGTTAAAACTCGGACTCACATCTACCGAAGTTCCTTTGCTTGGTGTTCCAAACACCCAAAAAGAACTAAAGCCTCCATTATCTGCAGTGGATGACAAGTTAGTAAAGCTCACCACCTGATTACAATTACTAGGAGTAGAGCTAAAAGTAGCCATGGCCGTTCCAACATAAAACTCTATACTATCATCAGAAACACATAACCCGTTTGTAGCTCTCAACAATATTTTATGAAATCCAGGTTGTAAATTTGTTAGGGTAATAGCTGTATCGATAGATATAAAATTATCAGCATTTAATCGGTAACTGCAAACTAAACCTGGGTTACTTAAATTTCTTACAATACGCGTGCTAGAACATAAATTTCCATTTGGTGCAACTAAGGATAATTTTGCTTTAGTAGCATTTGCAACAGATAAAGCATTAAAATTATACGGACTAGAATTAGCAGTACATCTGCCATACGAAGAAATCATTACGCTAACCGAAGTAGGGCCAGCCACATTATAACCTCTATAAGGTATCTGATTGGTTTGGTTATCCCCAAAACTTCCTGATCCAAATGTCCATAAATAACTTAAACCGGCACCACTAGGCGCACCGTAAAAAGTATATATGTTCTGGCAATCCATTACCGATGTAATGGCACCAATAACAGGTGAAGTAGCTACTGTAATTTCTCGTGTTGAAACTAAGGTTCCATTGATAGTTAACCTAACTTGGTAGATGCTATCACGTAAATACGTATGTTGAGGATTAGCTAAAGTAGAGGTAACTCCATCGCCAAACTCCCAAAAATAACTTGTAACCAAACTCGACGAATCGATAAAACGAACCAGCCTATTGGTGCACGAATTTTGAATAAATCCAAAATTTGATTTCGCCACAGGCAAAACAGAAACCACTCTAGTAAATTGATCGGTACAACCATTATTAGCTTCTGCAACCATTGTCACAGTAAAATTTCCTGGGTTTGCATACACTTTTCCGAACTTACTTGTAAACAACGAATCCATTGTTCCGTCGCCATAATACCAGTAATACTTAGCATTCCAGCCTGCACCTAAATACTTAGATTGGTTATAGAAATTGAAATTATTATTGGTAATTGCCTGAACCAAGGTATCTGTTCTAAACAAAGCTGATGGCCCAAATGAACCACTATCCACCTTAACTGCTTTTTCAACCCACAACGAACATAAAGCGGTGGTAACGGTTAATCTTACGGTATACAAACCCGTGTCGGCATAAGCTCTTGTTGCATTTATAGAATTAGCAGTTGTTCCATCACCAAAATTCCAAGTATAATTGGCTCCTGCCCCGTTGGTAGTTTGATTGGTAAATTGAATTTTATTGGTGCATAACCCTGATGCTTTGCTGGCTGTAAAATTTGGGTTCGGACCAAGATTAGAACCCACAGTAACCGCTTGTTTTAAACTCACAGAACAGCCACTTGAGGCCGTAACAGTAAGAGTGGCAGTATCTGTTCCAGGAATTCCGTAATTAAAACTAGGGCTCATTTCTGTAGAAAATCCTTTTACAGGGTTTCCAAATACCCAATTATAGCTGGCTGAACCAAATGCAACACTTGAGGTATTATTAAAACTTACAACTTGATTACAAACACTTGGTGTGGAGGTAAAAGAAGTAAACACGTTCGAAATGGTAAAATTAACTTGAGCTGTATCAAAACATGAACCATCGTGAGCGGCCAATCTGGCGTTATGCACTCCAATGCTTAAACCTGATAATGCAACCGGCCCCGTATAAGGAACAAAGGGAGCACCATCTAAACTATAGGTAAAAATATTTCCTGACCCTGTGCTTGTATTAGTTAAAATTCTGTTGTTACTACAAAAATTGTTGCCAGGTGCCGTAATGCTTAAACCCGCGTTTACTCCAACTGTGGCAGCTTGTGCCGAAAACACTAATGGTGTAGCCACAGCAAAACATTTTCCTTGAGCTGATATATTTAGATTTATCGTTTTAGATCCTGCCGAAATATATGAACGTGTAGGAATTTGAATAGTATCACCATTCCCAGAACTACCCGGATCAAAACTCCAAGAATATCTGTATCCATATGATTTAGGTGCTCCTAAAATAGTATAAACAAAATTACAATTTGGAACAGCCACTAAACTAGGTATAATAGGATTACTAGCCACCTGAACCGAACGTGTGCTTGTTTTTCCTCCGCCATTAATACGCAATAAAACATTATAAATGCTATCTTTTGCATAAACGTGTGATGGGTTTTGAAGTGAAGATGTATCCCCGTCTCCAAAATCCCAAAACCAAGAACTAGCTAAAACACTCGAATCAAAAAATTGCACAAATCTATCTGAGCAAGAATTTGGCATAAATGTAAACCTAGCGATGGTATCACCAGTTACATTTAAAGAATAGTTTATCGTTTGAAAGCAATTACCCTCCTCTACTTTGATTGTAAAATTAAAAAATCCTAATTGAGAAGGAATTCCACTTAAAACTCCTGAAGTTGAATTCATAGAAACACCTGTTGGCAAGGTGCCGCTTGGTATAGACCATACCGGACTAACATAGCCAGTTTGAGAAAATGCTTGGCTGTAAAATACTGCAAAAGTTGCCTGACCAATTCCACCGGGAGAAATGCCTGCATGCGGACCACAAGCAACACTTCCAGTAACAAAGAAGTTTACATCAGTAGCACCTGTTGAGCGAATGCGAATATTCCCAGAATAATTTCCTGCAACAAGTGAGTTTAAGCGAACATATATGGTTTTGAACACCTCTGTATTTACAGCATTTAAAAATAAAGAATCTGAGTAATTACCAGATTCTTGAGTGCTTATCTGAAATCCTAATGGAGCTTTGATTGAAACTCCAGCATTAAGTCCGCTGCCAGAAACAGAAAAATTTTGTGAGCCAGATGCTATTCCAGCAGTAGAAACAAATGGAGTAAAACTTGGAGCTACTAATT
>JAKRSG010000335.1:0-1967 GCA_022402405.1 Bacteroidia bacterium
TCTATGTTCTAGGGTGCTTTTAATCCAGCCAAGCGATAATTTTGGTTGAACACCAGGAACAGAAATAGAAAGCTGCACTGCTTCCTTGGCAAGTTTTTCCATTTCATCTAAACGATAAGGTAGCGCAGGCGCAGCCTTGGTTCCATAAAAAGCTTTGATACATTTAGCATGATAATCTCCTACATCATTTGCTTCTATTTCCTTGTAACAGTATAAACATCTAGGCATTTTGTTCTTCTTTTATTGGGTGAACGCTAACGGCACCAATGGTATTTTGACAACATGCCAATAGTAATCCCATTCTATCATTTTTGTTTATTTTCCAGCTCTCTGCTGCAATAGTTAATAGCCAACCTTCTGGAATCAATCCTTCGAAAAACGGAAAAAGTCGCTTACTCCTATATGGATTTTTACTAACAGGCATTTGAAAAACAATAAATTGCTCAGGGTATTTTAGAGCATATTGTTCATTATACAAGAATTCATATTCGCCTGTATCAAGTTCTCTAAGCAAGCCAGCCTCTATGTTATTGTATTTTATGACAGCTTTTCTCATCCTTGTTTTTCGTTAACTGGCCCTAAGACATGTCCAAACATTTTTAATACCTGATTTACCTTTGATAAACTCAGATTTTCCTTTCCTTGTTCAATTTTTCTAACCACAGTTAAAGCAACACCCGCTTTCGAGGCAAATTCTTCCTGTGTAAGTTTTAATTGCTTTCGCCTTGATTTAACAAATTCTGTTATGGCATTCATTTTATATGTTTTAGCATACAAAAGTATAAAAAAGAATGAAATTATATGCAATTAAATATAGTATCTCTTATTTGGGTGTTTTTATATGTAATTAGATATAATATACAAGCTAGGTTGCTTGTTTTTGATGGCCTGGGAATGTGTGATGGAGATTGGGGGCAGAATTGATTACTCACTATCGTAACCAAATTCTTTTAGTGTTCTAGAATTGTCTCTCCAATCTTCTTTTACTTTCACAAAAGTTTTAAGGAAAATTTTCTTTTTAAAGAAAAGTTCTAAATCTCTCCTAGCCGCAATACCAACATTTTTAAGGGCTGAGCCACCTTTGCCAATTAATATAACTTTCTGACTATCGCGCATAACGTAAATAAGCGCGTGAATGTGTATGATGTCTTTTTCTTCTTTGAATAATTCAATTTCTACCTGCACGCTGTATGGAATTTCTTCTTTATAGCGCACCATAATTTTTTCTCTGATAATTTCTGCAGCAACAAATCGCTCGCTCTTATCTGTTAATTGGTCTTGCTCGTAATAAGGCGCTCCTTCTGGCATGTAACTTAAAATGCTTTTTAACAAAGCATCAATATTAAACTTGTTTAAGGCCGAAATAGGAATGATTTCTTTAAACAATTTCATATCGTTCCAAAAAGCTAATTTGGCATTTAATTGATCTTGATTTACACCATCAATCTTATTTAGCAAACAAATCATTGGGGTTTTAATTAGCTTCAACCTTTCAAAAATGGCCTCATCTTCATTTCTAACATCAAAATCTGTTACAAAAACAATTAGTTCGGCATCTTGTAAACTTTCATTCACAAATTTCATCATATTGCCTTGCAACTTATACTTAGGATCTATGATGCCCGGCGTGTCAGAAAATACAATTTGATAGCCCGGATTATTCAAAATTCCCTTGATTCTGTGACGGGTTGTTTGCACCTTTTCACTAATAATGGAGAGCTTTTCACCCAACAAAGCATTCAATAATGTAGACTTTCCAACATTAGGCTTACCTATAATCGACACAAAACCAGATTTAAACGACATTTTTATAATATTTATTTGCACAACAAAGAAACAATAATATCTTTGCAGTCCCAAAAAGAAAGAGAGAAACTTTTATTTGGTTACCACGATTTCAATATTGATAAAGATATATCGCGGAGTGGAGCAGTGGTAGCTCGTTGGGCTCATATCCGCTAGCCAGC
>JAKRSG010000335.1:2067-6172 GCA_022402405.1 Bacteroidia bacterium
ATTGAACCAGAAAATATATCGCGGAGTGGAGCAGTGGTAGCTCGTTGGGCTCATATCCGCTAGCCAGCGGACGTAAGTTCGAGTCCTGAAAGAAGAAACGGTTCATTGAACCAGAAAATATATCGCGGAGTGGAGCAGTGGTAGCTCGTTGGGCTCATAACCCAAAGGTCGTAGGTTCGAGTCCTGCCTCCGCAACTAATAAAGACAAGGGTTAACAGGGATTTTACGAAAGTATGTTTTTGTTAACTCTGCCAAAAGTCTGACAGTTGACCAATAAAATGTTTTGAATTGGTGTGGTTATCAATCAAAACAAAAATGGAAAACTACAAAAATCTGCAAGCACACGATGCTAAAGGTGACCTAACAAAAACTTGGTACATCTCGTATTACTTTCTCAATCCCAAAACAGGTGAATTTCAACGATTCAGAGAATCTGGTGATGTAAATCGTATTAAAAACGCAAAGCAGCGTAAAGAAGCGCTTCACAACTACCGCCTTGCCAAACAAATTTTATTAGAAAATGGTTGGAGTCCATTTGATTCAGTTGATTTGAGTAATGTTTATCTAAAAGCTGGGTTGATTTTTAATACAATTGATGAGGCAATTAATACAGTATTAAAACACAAAGAACTTCATTTAGAATCTACCAGCTTTAAATCATACAAATCTACCAATGAATCATTTCGTTCTTATTTAGGTGAAATGGGTCTGCTTAATATGAAGGCGGCTGATATCAATAAAAAGCATATCAATGAGTTTTTAGATTACCGAACAAAAATGAGTAATATTTCTGCTCGTACTCGAAACAACATTCTTATAAACCTAAAATCAATGTTTTCTTGCATGGTTGACCATGAGATTATTGAGGTAAATCCAGCCCTTAAAATCAAGAAAATTGCGCAAACATCCTCTAAAAATGAGGTTTACACCGAAAGTGAAATTGCTCAAATAGAAAAATGGATGGAGGTAAATGACCCCTATACTTTGTTGTTTTGTAGATTTATATATTATTCTATGATTCGGCCAATTGAGTTAACCCGATTACAAGTAAAGGATATTGACCTAAAGAATAGGTTAATCAAGATACCTGCCATAAAATCTAAAACAAAAATGGCGCAAACGGTTCCAATTATGGATAAATTTTGGCCTTATGTTTTAGAGATGAAATTAGAAACTTACCCTCCTGATTATTTTTTGTTTTCAGCTAGTAAATCGCCATCATCAAGCCCAACAACTAGAGATTACTTTACAGATAAATTTAAACGAGTTAAAGTAGCTCTAAACTTGCTCGACGAGCAAACAATGTACAGCTTCAAACATACCAGTGTATGCAAAATGCTTAAAAATGGTGCTCCAGAAAGCCAAATAAGGAAATATTCACGTCATAAAACCTCAGAAGCTTTTAATGCTTATGCCAGAAGCTTTAATTTGGAAAGAGCGGAGGATTTGAGTGCGTTTTTGTAAACACTACTTTCTTTTGGATTAAATTGTTTATTCCAATACCCAAATATCAGTTAAACTTATTAATTTTTTCAGTTTAGATTGTTCGTTTATTTTTTCAATAATTTTCCTAAATTGCTACCTACAAATGTTGTAAAGTATAAACTAAGTTTTTATGAATAAAAAAGAAACAATCGAGAATATAAAAGACATAAATAGCCTTGTTCAAGTCGTAATTTCGCTTTGTGAAAAGGTAGGTTTAAAAGAAATTGTTCGTATTTCAGAAAATATATTATCCGCAATTGAAATAGGAGCTTTGAAAGAAAAGAGTCATATTTTTATTGTAACCTTGAGTGAGCTGAGTGGCAAGGTTCCTCAAATTCTTGAAAATGTGAAAAATTATTCTAAAAATAATCCTGAAATTACCATTATAACCAATCACAATAAACCGGTTTCAAGTTATTTTATAAAATGGATTAAAGAGGAAGCTAAGTATAATAAATTTGACTTTTGGAGCCAGGCAGAAATGATAAGCAAAATCGATGCACATATTCCACATTTTTGGGGACATAATGATTTGTTTCTGAAAGCTTATGAGGATGCATTTATAAAAAATTTGGAAAGTGAAGTGGAGTTAAAGAAAATTTTAAAATTAGATAAAAAGTTTGAATCCTTATTAAACATATTTGTTGAACCTAAAATTTATATTTTCAAAGAAGATAAAGAAACGCAACGAACTACAAGAATTAAAATTTCATTTGAAAGATTATTAAAAAAAGAAAACTATTTTATTACTGGCGATGCTGGTACTGGGAAAAGCACTTTACTTAAACAATTAGGTAAGAAAATTATAGAAGTCAATCATCAAAAAGCCGAAAAGGCATTACCTTTAATTATTAAACCTAGTGATTTGCAAGATGCTAATTTTTCAATTAAAGATGCAGTAGAATTAGGTTTAAAGAAAAATTTTGGCATCCAAGATTTAACAAAAATATTTAACGATTATCATTTAGTTTTACTACTTGATTCAATTGACGAGTTTGAAAAAAGTATAAAAGAAAGTATTATCAATGATTTAGATATTTTCTTAGAAAATTGCTCATGTAATTTTATAATTTCTACACGAAATTATGAAAATCTAATTGAAGGCCTAAATCCAAGTCCTCATTTTAAAATATTCTTATCAAATTTTGACCAAAGACAGGTGAAACAATATTTGGATAATTTTTTCAAGTTTGATTTATCTAAATCAAATCAGCTTTGGGAAAATTTGATGGAAAATCATATACTAGATAGAATTCCAGTTACGCCTCTCACAATTTCTTTAGTTTCGATCTTATATGAAGAAAAGCAATATGAGGTTCCAGCAACACTGACCGATGTGTTTGATAACTTTAATCAGTTTTTACTTGGAAGAACAACTGTAAAAACTAATTTAGAGTTTTTAGATATTAATATAAAAGAACGAGTTTTGTCTATATATGCCTTAGAAATAATTAGAACTACCAATAGAAAAAGGAAAACAACAGAGGAATTTATATCATCAGTAAAAGCATTTTTTAAAGAAAAATCTATTACAGTTAATGAAGAATTAGTACCAGAATTGTTAAATAGTTTAACAGATGGGACTGGTATTTTATATTTAGATGAAAAGGGGGCGATTTCTTTTAAGCATGACCATTTTATGGAATACTATGCCTCTAGAGAAATGTTTATTCAACACAATAGAATAGATTTTGAGAAGGAGTTAATTGACAATTTCACTGAGTATAATTGGCAAAATACTGCAATCTTTTATACAGGGAGAACCAAAGATATGCCAGTGTTTTTGACAAATCTGATAAAAAGAGTAAATGAATATTCAAATTTAAATGATTGTTTACTTGCTATTTCTGGATTGGGTTATGTTTTACAAAGTCTTTGGTTAACAGATTCAAAAATCAGAAAGGATGGAGTTGTTATTGCCCTAGAGTTATTACTTAAAGCAGATTCAAGAGTAAAGCAATTAGCAGAAGAAAAGTCGAATTTCTTTCATGGAATTCGTGAAATTGATTTAGCTTTTATGAATTTAGTTTGGTTCTTTAATCATTTTAATTCCATAGCAATAAAGGACCCTTTAAATTTAGCTTTTGAACATTTATACGAACAATTACAATTATTAAATGGTACTGTTTTTGACCACGATAAATCAAGTAAATTATATCAACTTTTTTGTATTGCGTCGACTTTAAGTACTGGTAGAAATTCTGATATTAACAAACTAAATGTTTTGTTTAACGAGCAATCAATTCTAAATAATCCTTTTTTCGTTATTTTGTTCGATGAGGGGGCAAAGGTGTTAGAAATTGTTGGAGAACAGAAATTAAAGGAGGATAATAAAATCAAAAATAAATTCCATAGGTATTCTTCTGCTATTAAATTCTATTTAGATACACCTGCCGAGGATTTGAGATTCACTAATCATTATAAGTTAGCACCTATTAAGAAATTCGAATTAATTACAGAAGGAAAAACTGATGCATCAATAATTTATCATGCATTTTCAATTTTAACGAATTTTCAAGAGCCTTATTGGAATATATCAAGCATGGATAAGGTTAAAAATGTCGGTGGTGGGGCAAATGAGCTACGTAAACATTTGGAGGAATTGGGTAGAACCATTCAA
>JAKRSG010000336.1 GCA_022402405.1 Bacteroidia bacterium
AAGCTACCCAAAGCTTAGAAATTAAACGCAACGGATTAGGTGCAGACGGATTTCAACAAAGACGTTTGGAGGACATTGTAGAAAAATTAAAGAACCCAAGTTGGGATAGAATATTTGCGGTTAAAGATGCCTTGAGTTTGGGAATGCCTATTTCTTCTTTGGAAAAAATAACTCGAATAGATCGTTGGTTCCTAACTCAAATAAACGATATGGTGCGCCTAGAAAGCGATGCCAAGCGTTTTAACCTACAAACACTGCCAAAAGAAATGATGGTAGAGCTAAAACAAAAAGGCTACAGCGATATTCAAATTGCCTACCTATTAGGTGGAGATACCACTGAAGACGAAGTATGGGATTTAAGAAAATCTATGGGCATTCACCGTATCTATAAAATGGTGGATACTTGTGCTGCAGAGTTTCCTTCGCCTACCAATTATTTCTACTCAAGCTTCGATGGCGAAAACGAAAGCATCCCTAGCGATCGCAAAAAAGTAATCGTATTAGGTTCAGGCCCTAATAGAATTGGCCAAGGAATTGAGTTTGATTATAGTTGTGTGCACGGATTATTGGCTGCTAAAGAATCTGGCTTCGAAGCAATCATGATAAACTGTAATCCAGAAACGGTGAGTACAGATTTTGATATGGCAGATAAGCTATATTTTGAACCGGTGTTCTGGGAAGCCCTCCGCGAAATTGTAGAACTGGAAAAACCTGTGGGTGTAATTGTGCAGTTGGGCGGACAAACAGCGTTAAAGCTTGCTAGAAAATTGGAAGCCATGGGCGTTAAAATCATTGGAACCAGCTTTGCCGATATGGATATTTCTGAAGACCGTGGTAGTTTCTCAGATTTGTTAAAAGAACTAGATATTCCTTACCCAGATTATGGCGTGGCAGAAGATGCAGATGAGGCCATTGTGGTAGCTAATCGCGTGGGTTACCCGGTGTTGGTTCGCCCAAGTTATGTACTTGGCGGACAAGGGATGAAGATTGTAATAAACGACGAAGAATTAGAGCAAGCCGTTATAGAATTATTAGGAGATTTACCAGGCAACCGCGTGCTTATAGACCATTTCTTAGACCGTGCAGAAGAAGCAGAAATCGACCTCATTTGTGATGGAGAAGATGCCCACGTAATTGGTATGATGGAGCACATAGAACCTGCAGGTATCCACAGCGGCGATAGTAGCGCCGTATTACCTCCTTTCGGTCTGAGCCAAAACGTGCAGAATACTATGGAAGAATACGCCAGAAAATTGGCTATCAAAATGAATATCTCCGGTTTATTGAATATTCAGTTTGCCATAAAAAATGAAAAGGTGTACGTTATCGAAGCTAACCCAAGAGCGAGTAGAACTGTGCCTTTTATTGCTAAAGCTTATCAAATACCGTACATCAATATTGCTACTAAAATTATGTTGGGTGTAAACAAGCTTAGCGACTTTACCTTCGAACGTAAATTGGTTGGTTATGCCATTAAAGAACCTGTGTTCTCATACGAAAAATTCCCAGAAGTTAAGAAAGAATTGGGACCAGAAATGAAATCTACAGGGGAAGCAATTAGGTTCATAAAAGACCTACAAGACCCATACTTTAGAACCTTATATAAAGAAAAGAGTATGTACCTAAGCAAATAATTGCTTAGGTATTTATTCGAATAAATGTTCTGGCTCTGGCACCTTAAACACCAGTTTGTTGGTGCCAAAAAAGTTTAGAAAAATATTAATGAAAATGGCCAATATGTTTGATACTAATGGGCCATTTTCTTTTAAATAAGCTGCTATAAAAGATAATTCGAGTTCATTTGCCATAGTTGCAAACCACTCGTTAGGATGCAGAAAATGATCAAAAACAAAGTTTACCACCAAATAAACCACAAAAGTAACTGCGTAAACCATTACATATTTAAGAAGATATTTTTCATCTTCTTCGGTTTGGTCTATATACGTCCAAAACTTGTTTAAAGTAAAGCCAACAAAAAATCCCATGATATAACCTATTGCTTTAGAAACTAGGTTTAGTGCTGGATATTGAAGCGAAATTAGCCAAAAAACGCCTAAACTTACTCCTGCGCTGGTGGCGCCCACAATTCCAAACTTCAGAAATTTGCGCATGGTGGGATATTGGCGAAGCCACATCCTAAACTTTTGTATTTGGTGAAGAACCATTAGGCTTCAAAAATAATTCTTTTGTATCCATTAAAACAACATCCTATTATCGGCAAAACTATAATATCCTTTATGGCCAATAATAATGTGATCGTTGATAGCAATATCTAAAAACTTTGATCCATCTATTAATTTGCGGGTTATGTCGATGTCTTGCTGACTAGGATTTAAATTTCCAGAAGGATGATTGTGACAGAGAATCATGCTACTTGCGAGTTGATCTAAAGCCAGCTTAAAAATTATTTTGGGATCTACCACAGTTCCTGATACTCCACCAACACTTACTCTTTTCTTGGCGATTACGATATTGCTTCGGTTCAGCAATAAAATCCAAAATTCTTCGTGCCTAAAATCTTCCATAAAAGGTTCGAAGTACAAATAAGCATCTCTGCTACAAGATATTTTTACAATTCGTTTTGCCTCTTCTTCCCGTTTTCGCCTTCCTAATTCTAATGCAGCATTTAGGGTAATAGCCTTGGTGCCGCCTATTCCGTGTATACTGGTAAGTTCGGCAAGCGACATTCTGCTAAGCTCTGTAAGGTTTTGATTGGCTAAATTAAATAATTGCTGACCTAATTGAAGGGCTGATGCGCGTTTGTTGCCACTTCCAATTAATATGGCTAAGAGTTCTGCTGCACTTAAGGCAGATGCGCCTTGGTTAAGCATTTTTTCTCTCGGACGTTCGTCCTCTGCCAAAAATTTAATGGCAAGGTTTGGGTTACTTGAGTGTTCCATGTGCCAAAAGTATTCTTTATAAAAAGAACATACAATACTCAAGAAAAATGAAATCCGGGAAATAGGATTTCAAAAAAAAAGCCACACAAAGTGCGGCTTTTTAGTATAATCATCAAAAAAATTATTTTTTCTTAGCAGCTGTTTTCTTAGCAACTTTCTTTTTAGGCTCAACCGCAGTACCGACTTTAGCTACCACTTTAGCTAATTTTGATTTTTGGTTTGCAGCTTTGTTCTTGTGAATAATGCTACGTTTAGCCAATTTGTCTAACATTGAACTCACTTCTTTAAGTAAAGTTTCTGCTTCACTCTTAACAGTGGTTTCGCGTAAGCGCTTAGCTAAAGTACGCGTAGTTTTAGCTTGGTAACGGTTACGTAAACGCTTTGTAGCGCTATTTCTGATTCTCTTTTTTGCTGAACTATGGTTTGCCATTTTCTAATTACTTTTCTTTTTCAATGCCCTGATTACCTTCTTAAAGGGAGGGCAAATATAGGCTTTTGTAAAAAAAATCAAAAGCCCAAATAAAAATTATCCTCAAACTGAGAAACTTTCTCCGCAACTGCATGTACGTGAGGCATTTGGATTGTTGAAAGTAAAGCCTTTTCCATTTAGCCCATCACTGAAGTCTAATTCGGTTCCAAACAAATAAAGCACTGAGCGTTTGTCGGTTACCACCTTAACTCCATTGTCATCAAAAATTTCATCGCCAGTCTTAGATTGGTTGTCGAAGTCTAATTTATACGACAAACCAGAGCAACCTCCGCTTTCTACACCTACTCTTAAAAAGTAAGAGCTGTCGTAATTTTGCTCAGTCATCAATTGAGCTATTCTATCTTTTGCTTTTTCGCTAACGGTAATCATAAAAATCTACATTAATTGGGTTTACAATAATAAGAGTTTATTTAATAAGCAATGCTAGTGCCTAAAATGTTTTTGTGTAATTTTGAAACAAATAAAAAACAATGACACATACTATCCATACTATAGCAATTGCTGGAGCGGGTACCATGGGAAGCGGAATTGCCCAAGTTACGGCCTCTGCAGGTTATAATACCATTTTATTTGATATTCAGCCTGCCATGCTACAAAAGGCAGAAATGGGTATCAAAAAATCATTAGAATTTTTACAAAGTAAGGGTAAAATATCGGCAGAAGAACAAAATGCTATTACCGCAAGAATTACCTACACTGCTAATATCAGCGAACTTAAAGCAGATTTAATCATAGAAGCAATCCTAGAAAAGCTTGAAATAAAACACCAGTTTTTTCAGCAAGTGGCAGAAATTAATGGTCCAAACTGCATTCTAGCCAGCAATACTTCGTCTATTCCTATTACACAAATTGCAGCTAAGGTTCCGCATCCGGAGCGTTTCTTGGGTATTCACTTCTTTAATCCTGCACCCATCATGAAATTAGTGGAGATAATTAGTGGTGTTCAAACCGACAAAAAAATAGCCGATTTGTGCAAAGAGATTATCGAAAAAATGGGCAAAACATGTGTTATGGCCAAAGATGCACCAGGTTTTATTGTGAACCGTGTAGCGCGTCATTATTATGTAGAAGGGTTAAAAGCACTCGAAGAAAATGTGGCCGATTTTGAAACCATCGACGCACTAATGGAAAGCTCAGGCTTTAAAATGGGACCGTTTAAACTCATGGATTTAATTGGTGTAGATACTAATTTCTCTGTTACCAGCAGCATGTTCGAGCTCTTCCATAAAGATGGAAAATTTAGACCAAGCAGAATACAACAGCAATTAGTAGACGCAGGCTTTCATGGCAAAAAAACCAAAAGGGGCTTTTATGAATATTCTTAAATCCGATCTCATTATTAAGTTGGCTGAGCCTTTGGATGTGCCGGGTATTACCGATATCTACAATGAAGCTATTTTAAACGGAACCGCTACGTTTGATACCGAAATAAAAAGCATAGAAAATCGCACCCTTTGGCTGAACCAACACCAAGGCAACTATCCAGTGTGGGTTGCTATCTATAAGCAAGAACTTGTAGCATGGTGCTCATTAACTCAATACAGCGATAGAGCCGCGTATGCCGGTACTGCGGAAGTTTCTGTTTACGTTCATCATCAATATAGAGGCAGAAACCTAGGAAATATATTGGTAGAACATTTGGTTCAGCAAGCCAAAGAACTAGGCTTACATTGCCTGCTCGCCAGAATTACAGAAGGCAATGATACCAGCATACGACTGCACCAAAAATATGGTTTTACCATTGTAGGCGTTATGAAAGAGGTAGGATTTAAATTTGGAAAATATTTAGATGTAACGTTGATGCAAATGGTGATTAAATAATGTTGTTCATATGAAAAAAATAAACTTCTTTCTTTATGTAGCTCTTTTAATTTTGGCAATAGCCTGCAAAAAAGATAAACGTCAGATCTCTAATCAAGATTTTTTTCCGCCAGTGAATGTAGATTTTTATATCAATCTAGATTTGCCTTTATACTCCGATTTAAACTTTGCTAATAACTATGTTATTGAACCCAGTTATGGATACAGACAAAGGGGTGTAATTGTTTATAATACCGGGTTTACGGGTCCAGACCAGTTCGTGGCTTTTGATAGATCTTGTCCGTTTAAGGTAGATAGTTCTTGCAGTTATGTAAGTATGGATAGCTCAAATTTATATTATAGATGCGGGCAATATACAGGAGTTAGAGGCAGCTTTGTGCCTTGCTGTAATTCTAAGTTTTATGCCAGTAATGGCGGCCAGGCAGAAGGCCCGGCCGATAGACCATTACGACAATATTATGTAACCATGACTGGCAGAATATTGCATATTACCAATACGCCTACTTTTTAGAATTTCCCAAATTCCATTTCACCTACATCATCCATTTCTTTAAGCTTCATTATTTGATCCAAAGCATCTGGTACTACATCGCTACAAATAGTTATGAAGCTGTTTTTGCTGGCATTTTTAATGGCAAAATCGATAGCTTCTGTTTCTTTTTTGATGATGGTAACTTTCTTGGTGGAATCAATTTCGGTAATACCTTTCATCATCAGGTCTATGATTTCTTGCTCGGTTTTACCTCTTAAGTTTTTATCCTGACGAATAATAATCTCATCAAACATTTGAGCAGCTAATTTGCCTAAAGCAATGGTATCTTCATCGCGTCTATCTCCTACTCCTGCAATAATTCCAACGTGTTTGGCATCTATCTTTTGAAGCATCTCTGCAATGGCTTGGAAACCGGCCGCATTGTGGGCATAATCTACCATCACTTCAAAGTTCTTAAACCTAAAAATATTCAGATCGGAA
>JAKRSG010000337.1 GCA_022402405.1 Bacteroidia bacterium
CGAAAACAGTACCAAAAAGCATTCCGCCTGCAGCTGCTGTTCCAATGGTTCTATTTCCAATGGCACCTGCACCACTAGCTAACATAAGAGGAATTAATCCTGCTATAAACGCAAAAGAGGTCATTAGAATAGGGCGCAATCTCGATTTAGAACCTTCGATAGCGGCTTCAAACGGAGTTAAACCTTGCTTATGTTTTAACACAGCAAACTCAACAATTAGGATAGCGTTTTTACCTAATAATCCAATTAGCATTACTAATGCAACTTGCGCGTAAATATTGTTTTCTAAGCCCAGTATTAATAACAAAAAGAAAGCTCCAAAAACACCAGCAGGTAAAGATAAAATAACGGGCAATGGAAGCAAAAAGCTCTCATATTGTGCAGCCAATAATAAGTATACAAATATCAAACAAATGATAAAAATATAGATTGCCTGATTCCCTGCTAGAATTTCGTCGCGCGTCATACCACTCCAATCAAACGCAAAACCTTTAGGCAGTTTTTCGGCTCCTACGCGTTTAATTGCTTCAATGGCATCGCTACTGCTGTAACCATCTGCAGGCTCACCATTAACCATAGCGGAGGTATACATGTTGTATCTGGTTAATTGTTCCGGACCATAAATACGTTCCATGCTGGCAAAGGCAGAATATGGTACCATTTCGCCCATATTGTTTTTTGCATATAGCTTTAATATGTCTTGCGGTTGAGCTCTATAATTAGGATCAGCCTGAACCATTACTTTATACATTTGGCCAAATTTGATAAAGTTAGTGGCATAAAAACTACCTATCAATGATTGCAAATTATCCATAGCATCTTCTATGGCAATTCCCTTTTGAGCAGCCATCTCGCGGTCTATATGAATAATAAATTGAGGGAAGTTTGCATTAAATGATGAGAATGCTGCCTTTATCTCTTTTTGCTGATTAAGTTCTTTTAAAAAGTCGTCTGTTACTTTTTGAGTGTACTGCAAATCTCCTTTACCGGTTTTGTCTTGAACCCTAAACTCAAAACCACTTGCATTACCATAACCTGGTACAGCCGGAGGAGGAAAATATTGAATACTTGCGTCGGTTATGTGAGATGTTTTTTCTTCAATTAACTTGATTACTTCATCTACATTCTCTTTTCTATCACTCCAAGGTTTTAAGCTTATGGTTCCCATTCCAAAGGAGGCTCCAGAACCATCCGTTAATAAGCTAAATCCAGCTAAGGCAGATACAGATTCAATGGCAGGAATATCTTTAATGGAACGCTGAATTTCATCCATTACTTCTTCAGTTCTTTCAATAGTAGAACCTGGGGGAGTAGTAACATTTGCATAAATGGTACCTTGGTCTTCTGTTGGTATAAATCCAGAAGGAAGAAGTTTTCCAACACCAATTGTTCCGCCAACAAATAGGAATAACATAGCATATGTTACTACCTTACGGTTAATGATGTTACCTAATAATTTCATGTATTTATTAGAAATCAAGGTATACTGTATGTTAAATTGCCTGAAGAAATTATTAAGCCAATTCTTCTTCTTTTTAACATTGTGGGTATTCTTAAGCATAATGGCACATAATGCCGGTGTTAAAGTAAGTGCATTTACTCCCGAGATAACAATAGCTATAGCCATGGTAATGGAAAACTGGCGGTAAAAAACACCAACCGGACCACTCATAAACGCTACAGGTACAAATACTGCCGACATTACTAGGGTAATAGCTACAATAGCACCACTAATTTCTTTCATAGATTTAATGGTAGCTGTTTTAGCATCCACGTGATCTTCTTCCATCTTTGCATGCACTGCCTCTACTACTACAATAGCATTATCTACCACAATTCCAATGGCTAATACCAATGCAAAAAGAGTAAGTAAGTTTATAGAAAAGCCAAAAAGCTGCATAAAGAAAAAAGTACCAACAAGAGAAACGGGCACTGCTAAAGCTGGGATTAAAGTAGACCTCCAATCTTGCAAGAAGATAAATACAACCAAGGCAACCAATAAAAACGCTTCCAACAATGTTTTAATAACCTCATGAATGGAGGCATCTAAGAAGCGAGAAACATCGTAACTAATGGTATAATCCATATTTGGAGGAAAGCTAGTTCTCTTTAGCTCTGCAAGCTTATTCTTTACATTGGCAATTACCTCACTTGCATTGGAACCAGGTCTTTGTTTTAGGATAATGGCAGCAGATGGCTTCCCATTTTCTTTTGATAAAACATCATAATCTAAGGACCCAAATTCTATCTCTGCTACATCTTTCAAACGCAGAAATTCTCCACTTGGATTGGATTTTAAAATGATATTTTCATAATCCTGCTTTTCGGTATATTTACCTGTATACTTTATAACGTATTGCAACGATTGGGCCGTTCTACCAGAACTTTCGCCTACTTTACCGGGAGCTGCCTCTACGTTCTGACTACGCAGTGCTTTGATAACATCATCTGCAGATACTTGATATGTCGACATTCTATCAGGCTTTAACCAAATACGCATAGAGTATTCTCTTTGTCCCATAATGTCTGCAAAACCTACGCCGTTGATACGTTTGAGTTCGGCCAAAACATTGATATCTGCAAAGTTGTAAATAAACTTCTCATCGAGTGTAGAATCTGTGGTAACCAAGTTTAAGTAAAGTAACATACTATTTACCTCTTTCTCTGTTACCACACCTGCTTTAATAACCTCCTCGGGCATTTCATCAATTACAGTGCTTACCCTATTTTGAACATTTACAGATGCCACATCTGGGTCTGTACCTACCTCAAAATATACTTGAATAATACTAGTTCCATCATTTCCTGAAACAGATGTCATGTATGTCATGCCCGGAACCCCATTAATAGCACGCTCAATAGGAGTAACTACAGCTTTAGCACAAACCTCTGCATTGGCACCGGTATATTTGGTGGTAACCGTAACGGCAGGAGGTGCAATATCTGGGTATTGAGTAACGGGTAACTGAGTTAACGAAAGAACCCCCATCAATAAAATAAGTACCGATATTACAATGGATAATACCGGCCTATGTATAAATTGTTCTACCATAATTAGGGTATTATTGTTCTTTTAAGTCTTGAATAATGCTCAATGGTTCTCTCATCTCCGGAGAAATAATATCTCCTTCTTTTACATTTTGTATACCTTCATACAAAATTCTATCACTAGTGCTTAATCCGCCATCAACTAAAAACAAATGAGGTAATCGCCTTCCAATTTGAATATTTCTAGTAACAATCTTATTGTTCTCATCAACCACATAAACATAAAATTTATCTTGTATTTCAAAGGTTGCTTTTTGAGGAATTAATAAAGCATTATTAAGTTCGTTTTTTATTAAAACTTTGGCAGATGCTCCGTGTTTTAAAACCATTTCTGGATTAGGAAAAATTGCTCTAAAGGCAATGGTACCGGTGTTTCTATCAAACTCTCCTTCTATGGTTTGAATTTTCCCTTTGTGTTTGTGAATACTATTATCTGCTAACTGTAATGAAATTTCTTGCTCGGTAACTTTATTTTGAGTGTACTTTAAATATTCCTTTTCGGATACATTAAAATAAGCAAATACCTGTTTATTATTAGACAAGGTAGTAAGTAAGGTTCCTTCGTCTATTAAACTTCCAACCTTGTAGGGTATTCTATTTATGGTACCGTCGAATGGCGCTTTAATAGTAGTATAAGATAAATGCAATTTTGCCGTGGCTTCATGAGATTTCGACTCTTCCAATTTGGCCTCTAATGCCTCCAAGTTTGCCTCCGCTTTCTCTAGTTCGGTTTTAGAGATAATCTTTTTGCTAAACAATAGTTTCTTGTTCTGTAACTCCAATTGTGCCGTTCTCAACTCTGCAATAGCCGATTTTACCATCGCTTTTGCTTTCACCAATTCTTCACGGTAAAATGAACTGCTTAAACTAAACATCATCTGACCTTCTCTTACATTTTTACCTTCATCTAAGTGATTGGCCTCTATGTATCCTTTTACTCGGGTCCTAATTTCAATGTTTTGAACCGAATGTATTTCGGCAATATATTCACTAAAATAAATAGTATCTCTTTTAACCGGCTTGGTTACCGGATATTTTGCAATCGATTTATTGTCGTCGTCATTAGTGTTACATGCTGCTAGTAATAGCAAGCTTATACACAGTGTTAAAACTGAATTTCTTTTCATTTAATTAATAAAATTGTGAATAATAAGGGGCAGAAAATTTTGATAAATCCTACAATCCTTTTGGAGGCGGACTAATTATTCCAAACAAATCATTGCCTGGTTTGGAAACTTTTTCTATAACTATAATTTTGGTAGGACTCAATATCGAAATATTTAATGAAATAATTTCATCATTAAACATTTCCTTCTCATCAATTTTTTCAATATTAAAATTCCACTCAGATTGGGCTTCCTCTGCAGGCAATACTGGGGATACAATTTTTTCTGTTTCGAACAATGAAAAATCACTAGAGTAATTAAAATCATTGTCGCTACAAAACAACTGAAAGCTAAAGCTAATTATTATCGCTGAAAATGTTTGAATAAATAATTTCAATGGTTCTTTTTCTTTCTAACTCGGGCAAATCTATGGATTTTAACCAAATTTTAAGACAAAAGTTTTATTAATTTATTTATAAATAGCAGTAAAAATAGATTCACCAGCATATTGCCAGGCCCTATACATTCCTTCAGAATTAAATGGGAGTTCTATATTTCCGTGTTTATCAATGGCTACCAAACCTCCTTCGCCGCCCATTTTTACTAACTTATCTTGCACCACCATTTGGCAAGCTTCCGCTAAACTTAATCCTTTATATTCCATTAAGCACGAAATATCATAGGCCACAACCGCACGTATAAAATATTCTCCATGTCCGGTACATGAAATAGCACAAGTATTATTATTAGCATAGGTTCCTGAACCAATAATAGGAGTATCGCCTATTCTTCCAAATTTTTTATTTGTCATGCCACCCGTGCTTGTGGCAGCAGCTAAATTACCATGAACATCTCTGGCAACCGCCCCAACTGTACCAAATTTTTTTTCTCCTTGCTCCGTTTTATCTGTATGATCCAATTGATAAGAATCGCTATCTTTTAAATCTTGCCATTGTTTGTAGCGTTCCTCAATATAAAAATACTCGGGAAGCTGAAAAGGTAATCCTTGTAATTTGGCAAACTTCTCGGCTTCAGTTCCGCTTAAAAAAACATGACCAGATTTCTCCATAACCAATCTTGCCAAAGAAATAGGGTTTTGAATGGAAGAAACTCCACTCACAGCACCTGCCTCTAGGTTCAAACCGTTCATAATGGCGGCATCCATTTCATGAGTACCTTTGTTGGTAAACACAGCTCCTTTACCGGCATTAAAAAGTGGGAAGTTCTCTAAGGATACAACAGCTGCTTCAACTGCATCTATAGCACTTCCGCCTTTCTCAAGTATGGCCGCACCAGCTGCAATTGCATCTGTTAACGCTTGTCTGTATAAAAGTTCCTTTTGAGGAGTCATAAGCGCAGGTAAAATAGTACCTGCGCCGCCATGTATGGCTATAGAAAATTTATTCATCTTACCACTCCGCAGTTGGGTCGTATCTAAACACTTCGCTCATTTCTTCTACCAATGGCTCTAAATGCTCTGTATGTTTACCAACTCTGCCACCCAATACCGGGTTCCAGGTGTCTGCTGTAGGAATGATTAAGCCAGCTTTTAATAAAACCGGACTAATATTCTGTAGCCATAATTCTTGTAATTTTTGCTCTCCAATAAATACGTTTTCATCAATTAACGTTTGCTCAAATGAACTTGGTTCAAACAGCCCTAACGCATAATTCCAAGCTTGGTTAAGAGCTTCCTGCATTTTGTTATGGCTCTCTTCATTGGCTGAACCTAATTTACTCACCCAAGTATTGGCATGAAATACGTGATACTTTAACTCACCTTTTACCTTACGAGCCACCTTAGCTAAAGGCTCATACGAAGAGTTTGCTAATGCTTCAAATCTTAGTTGATCTGCATGGTCGTATAAAAAATGACGCATCAAACTAAAATCATATTCTCCGTTTGGCAATTCTACCAATTGAGCATTATGAAATTGATTTGCGTTGA
>JAKRSG010000338.1 GCA_022402405.1 Bacteroidia bacterium
TTTACCATAGGTTCGGTATTAGCGAGCGACCCAGAAAAGTCGAAAATGAAAGTTCCAGACCTTCATGAAGAAGACTTGCTAGTGTTAGAAAAAGCTATAGATCAAATGAACGAAGAGCTTCCGGAATTAAAAAGTTTTGTGCTTCCTGGAGGAAATTTGGTTGCGTCGCATTGCCACGTAGCCCGCTGTATATGCAGAAGAGCCGAGAGAATGGTGGTATTATTATCTCAAAACGCACCAGTGCCTTCCTTAATCATTAGCTATCTAAACCGACTAAGCGATTACCTTTTTGTTTTAGCACGATATCAGGTATTTTTACACAAAGGCGAAGAACTCCCTTGGCGTCCAAGAATGTAGGATTTATATTTAATACGCGCAATAAACCCAAATAGAAGGATGAGCCTTTTCTCTTTTTTCGTAAAGGTTTAAAGCCTTGTTGAGATTGTTATTTTTTTGGTAGCTCACTAAATAATATGGATACCTGCTTGGTTTAATTACCAATGCAGATGTATCTCCTGCTTTAATCAGTTTTTCTTTAAATCGTTGGGCATTAGCCTCAATCTTAAATGCACCGGCAATTACATAGAATCCCCTTTCAACGTCGTTTATTTGGGCATCTACGTTTACCATATAAGGCATGTCGTAATCAATTTCTTTGCTTTCTTCTGTGGTAGAAACCGCTTTCTCCTCAGCTTCTATCTTAGGTTCTGTTGTAGTATTTACTGTAGTAGTTATTTCTGGCTGAACCGAAACCGATGCCGCTGGCTCAGCATTTATAATGGAAGGTTCTGCAACAGCAGGTAAGTACCAAGTACTATCAAGTTCATAATTTCCTTTAGTCATAAATCTGCCTATTAAAGCAGCCGACGAGCTTGTTTCAACTGTAATAGGTTCTGCATTTGATATTTCCTTTTCAGCAGGCACTTCAACTGGAAGCGGCGTATTTTCTTCTTTCGCAGAAGGAACTGCTTGCACTTGAGGTTCGGCAGCCACAGGTGATTCTGATTGCACGGCAGTATGCTCTTGAGGCGCTAATTCAGGCTTTGGCTCAGGAACAGATTTTTGTTGAGTATCTAAAATAGCAGCTGGATTCTCAAAAATATTCATTTGAGAAATCTGTTGTTTAATTCCATCTACCGGACCTTTATATAAAAACAGAGCTAGGTTAATTAATAAAATTAACGTTAGCACACTAGCTACGATGGGGAATAATTTATTTGATTTGGGGTTATGTTGACTCTCAGAAATTCTCGCTTGATCTAAAAGCACCTTTAGTTCTTTAAGAGCCGTTTCGCGCATTTCAACCAAGGCAGCATCTTCCTCTTCAACGGTTTCAACTACAATGCGTTTTGTTTTTAATAAGTTAGCTGCAAAATGAATAGGCTTTAATCCAAAAGTTTCATCTAAAAATGGGTCGGTTTGAACCGATTCAAAATCGATTTCACCCATTACATTAAACTTAAATAAACCTAAACCTTCAATTTCTACTCTCTTTAACGTTTGAAGTTCTAGTTTAAATTTTTTCCAAAAAGAGTGCAAGATATTCACAATTTCTTCCGAAGAAATATTCAATACCTCCGAAACAAACTGAATAAATTCTGGTGTATTCTCAAAATTCCCTACCTGAAAGTATATTTTTTTCTGGGCAGGTATGATTTTCTTGGCAATTGGATCAACCGAAAACTCGTTAGATTGGGCTGCAAACCTACCGAACTCCTCTAAACATAACTCCGTATGCTTGTGCAAGTAATGCTTTATTAAGTCCCATATTTTCTTATCTACCGCTTCCAATTTCATCTATTTTCTAAACACAAAGTAAATCGAGAATCACTTGGCTATTTCCACAAGCTTTCCACAAAAATTAATTTACTTGTTAATAAAACATTTAAATTATATTTGACAAGCAATATATCAAACAAAAAGCTAACATGAAAATAAAACTACTAATTGTTTCCATTCTTTTTTTAAGTTTAAACTCTCAAGCTCAAATCAGCATTTTAAATGCAGATATGCCCAGAGCAAATGATACATTGAGATTCAGTAATGCTATCAACAACTTTTTACCTATCACTTTTGAAGGAACTGGAGCCAATTTCAATTGGAATTTTAGTAACATGGGTATTCAAAACCAAGAAGTTCAAAGATACTACGCTCCTACTGCTACTCCTTACTTCCTGCAGTTTTTTTCGGCAAGTTATGGAGTTCCTGAAGGAAACTTAAATTTAGGTCCGGTTGGTGGTGGCACAGCTAGCAATGCATTTAGTTTTTACAGAGCTACCAATCAGTCGTTAGTGCTGGTTGGCCGAGGAGCCACTATTCAGAACCTTCCACTGGGGATTGTTTATACTTCTCGTGATACTTTATATAAATTTCCGCTACAATTTGGCGACACTCTGGAGGGCAACTATATTGGCGAGGCTAGCTTTCAGGCATTAGGAACCTTAAAGCAAGTGGGAACAAGAACAAGTATAGTTGATGGCTGGGGAACAATAACTACTCCTTACGGAACCTTTAATTGCTTGCGGGTTAAATCTACCATCATAGGTTCTGATTCTATTATTTTTGGTGGATTTGGCATTCCAATACCAAATGATAGAACAGAGTATACTTGGCTAGCTAAAGGAGAAAGATTCCCTGTTTTAGAGGTAATTGTTAACAATCTAACCAATCAAATAACAAGCATCCGATTTAAAGATAGATACCGTCCGGAAGCCTATGTTAACAATGCCAATTTTAATTCTAACCGAGCAGTGGCTGCAGTTGGCGATACCATAACGTTAACAAGTACCTCTTTGGGCAATCCTACAAGCTATAATTGGCAAATAACTCCCAACAAATTCAGTTTTGTTGCCGGTACAAATGCTAGCAGTGCAAGTCCGAGACTGGTATTTTCCGACACTGGAAACTACTCTGTAAGATTGTCTGTAGGCTATTTAGGAGGATCAGATGATACCTTAAAAGTAGATTATATCCGAATCAGAACAGGTGCCCGTGCTGCGTTTTCTATAAGCACGAACCATCCAAAGCTTAACGAGATAGTAAGCTTAACCGACCAAAGTACAGGCGATGTTTTAACTTGGCAATGGAGCTTCATTCCAAATACTGGTATTGTTTATTTAAATGGTACAAGTAATGTAAGTCAAAATCCGGTGGTTCAATTTAATCAACCTGGAACGTTTGCTGTTCAATTAAGAGTTACCAATCTTACTGGTCCTAATACCCTAAGAAAGGATGCATATGTACACGTTTGGCCAACGGGAGAAAAAGAACTATCCAATGAACCACATTTATCTTTTTTCCCAAATCCTGCATTTAATATTATGCACATAAATTCAAATCGGTCTGAACCAATTCAATTGCGAATCATCGATATGTTGGGTCAGACAGTATTTACCAAAACCCTTATAAACGAAGGCGATAAAGAGATTTCTATCGAATCTTTTTCAAGAGGAATCTATTTTGTGGATTTGGTTCAGGGCGATAAAAGAAGCTGCGAGCGTTTACTTTTGAAGTAAAAGAAATTTTAGTGTGGAAAAACGCTGATTGGCTTTCTATATATTTGTTGCCATAGCATGTTAAGAAGTTTAAAAATCAGAAATTACGCCATTATTCGTGAAACAGAGATACAGTTTCATAGCGGACTAAGCATTATAACCGGTGAAACGGGTGCGGGTAAGTCTATTTTAATGGGCGCACTTGGATTAATATTAGGCGAGCGCGCCGATTCTAAAGTGATTTTGGAAGGCAGCGACAAATGCGTGGTAGAGGCTACTTTTGAAATTGAATCTTACCAATTACAAGATTTTTTCCATCAACAAGAACTCGATTATGAATCGGTTTGTATTGTGCGAAGAGAACTTACGAATAGCGGTAAATCAAGAGCCTTCATTAACGACACACCTGTTAATCTGCCAATACTAAAGCAGCTTGGATTAAAACTTATAGATATTGTTTCTCAGCATGAAACCTTGGAGTTAAATGAGGCACAGTTTCAATTAAATGTTTTAGATGCCATAGCAGATTTAGCTGATTTGAAATCGAATTATAAAGCCACTTATAAAGCTTATAAATCGAAACAAAATGAACTAGACTCATTACTTCAAAAAGAAGCTAAAGCCAAACAAGATGAAGATTATTTGCGCTTTGTTTTAAATGAAATCCAGGAATTAAATCCTCAAGAATCAGAGCAAGAAGAACTAGAAAAAAGGCTGGATGAATTAAGTCATGCCGAAACCATACAACAAGCTTGTATTTCTGTTCACAATGCCTTTGAAGGTACCGAAATGGCATTATTAGACCAGCTAAAAAACCTCAAACAATCATTGCAAAGTGCAGCTAAACATCATCAAGGGATACAAGCTTTATTGCCACGTTTAGAGAGTAATTGGCTCGATTTAAGAGATATTTCTCAAGAGCTAGCGCAAATTTCAGAGAAAACCTTGGCTGATCCTAATGCCTTGAACCTAGTTGAACAGCGCCTTCAAAGTATATATGCACTCCAAAAAAAGCATCGAGTTCAAAGCAATGCCGAACTTATTGAGCTAAGAGAAAAATTTGAAAAACAGTTAACTGAAATTGGTTCTCTTGAAACTCAGATTACAGAAGCTTCTAATGCATTACTTTTTCTTGAAAAGGAGTGCAGAGATTTAGGCTTATTGTTGCGCGAAAAACGTAAACAAATTATACCAGAAATGAGTAAAAATGTAAATGACTTACTTCTTGAAGTAGCCATGCCAAATGCTCATTTTGAAATTGAATTACATGAGCTTAATTTTGAAAAAGCCAATGCAGAAGGAATAGACGAAGTAAGCTTTTTATTTAGTGCCAACAAGGGATTTAAGCCGCAAGCTATAAGTAAGGTGGCAAGTGGTGGTGAGTTAAGTCGACTCATGCTATGCATACAATCATTAATGGCAAATAAAATGCAATTGCCGAGTGTGGTATTTGATGAAATTGACACAGGTATTTCAGGTGAAGCTGCACAAAAAGTAGCTGCTGTAATGCGCCATTATTCTCAATCGCATCAGGTTATTGCCATTTCTCACCTACCACAAATTGCAGCCAAGGCTGATGAACATTTATATGTGTACAAAAGTACTGAGGGCGAACAAACACAAACGGCTATCAAGCGTTTAAGTACAGAAGAAAGAGTTCAAGAGATAGCACGTATGTTAAGTGGCGAAAATCCTTCTGAAAAGGTTCTCGCAGCTGCCAGCGAGCTAATTGGTATTTCATTAAATTAAATTATATTGCAGAACATTACATGAGTTTAAGTTTAGAATACAATACAGAAAGAGGCAAGTTGCACATTTCTGAATACGGTAGAATTATTCAGCGTATGATTGCTGTTGCCGTGGCCGAACCGAATAGAGAAAAAAGACAAGTTATTGCCAATGAAATCATCAAATTAATGGGGCAACTAAACCCTCATTTAAGAGATGTGGCCGACTATAAACACAAGCTTTGGGATCATTTGTTTGTTATGAGCGATTTTAAACTAGATGTTGACTCTCCCTACCCTAAGCCTAGTCAAGAAACGATAAAATCTAAACCCGGACCATTAGCCTATCCGCAGTCTAAAATTAAATTTAGGTTTTATGGCAAAATCGTACCTAAAATGATTGAAAAAATCTCAGATTTTGAAGAAGGTCCTTCGCGTACTGCTTATATAAACGCTATTGGATCGTTCATGAAAATGAGCTCTAAAGCTTGGAATTTAGAGATGTTAAACGATGAAGAAGTAATGAACCACCTAGAGAGTTTAAGTCAGGGTAAAATTAGCATCAACGAAAGCGAGGACCTTCAGTTTAAAAATATGCAACAGCGTAAGGTTACCGTTATAGGAGAAGATAAATTCTCAAACCATAGAGGTAACGGTAATAATAATCAGAACCGAAATAAATTCAATAAAAATAAAAACAGAAATTTCAAGAATTTCAAAAACGGTCGTTAATGCTTATAGATTCTTTTGGCAGAAAACACGATTATTTGCGCATATCTCTTACAGATCAGTGCAATTTTAGATGTGTGTATTGTATGCCACATGAGCAGATGGAATTCATGCCAAAAGATTCGTTAATGAAAGCTGATGAAATTTATGAATTAGCTAAAATAT
>JAKRSG010000339.1 GCA_022402405.1 Bacteroidia bacterium
CGTTGCCCTTTGGAAAATGGTCTTCGTGATGCACACAGAACAAAAAAGGATCTAAGGTTTCCCACTGAAAGCCCAGCGGTTTTATGCCTATAATTGGATTCATACGTTTATTTTGAAATACTTCTTTAAAAGATTGAGCCATGTTACTAAGAGGTAACACCATTCCGCCTCCAATTGCCAATGAAAGCTTACCCAAAAAACTCCTACGTGGTAATTGATTGTCCATGATTAAAAGTGTTTGTAAATATAACCAAGAAAATTAGAATTGGTTTAGAGAATTATGAATGGAAGACAATTATGAATGAAAACTAATTATGAATGGAAGACAATTATGAATTATGAATGGTACATGGATATTTTCTTTTATAATTGCTGAATAATCATGTTGAACAAAGACCACCATTCCATAATTGCCCGCGAATTGGGCCTGTCGGTTAAAAATGTTGATGCTACCATACAATTAATAGATGATGCCTGCACAACGCCTTTTATTGCACGTTATCGCAAGGAATTAACGGGAGGATTAGATGAGCTTCAAATTGAAAATATTAGAGCTAAAAATCAATATTACACAGAGCTAATCAAGCGCAAAAAAACCATCCTAGATACTATTGCAGAATTAGGAAAACTAGATGCCGATTTAAAAGCAAAAATTGAATCTTGTTGGGATGCGCATGTGTTAGAAGATATTTATTTGCCATATAAGCCAAAGCGCAAAACAAGGGCGAGTATAGCCAGAGAAAAGGGCTTGGAGCCACTTGCACTTTGGTTGTTAAAAGAATATCCAGAAGATCCTTATTCTATGGCTGAACGCTACCTCAATAAAGGAGCAAAAGATGCAGATGAGGCCTTGCAAGGTGCTAGAGATATTGTGGCCGAGATGATAAATGAAAACGCTCAGATTAGAGAGCGTTTGCGTAATTTGTTTCAGAAGAGAAGTTTGTTTCAAAGTAAGTTAGTTAAGTCTAAAGAGGCAGAAGCGCAGAACTACAGAGATTATTTTGCCTTTGATGAACCGCTTCAAAGATGTCCATCGCATAGAGTGCTTGCCATGTTTAGGGGAGAAGAGGAGGGTTTTTTACGATTGGCTATTTGTCCGGAAGAGGATGATGCAATAGACATAATATCTAGGCAAATTATCAGGCGAAATTCTGCCAGCAGCAAGCAATTAGAGTTAGCAGTAAGCGATTCATATAAACGATTATTGCTTCCTTCGTTAGAGAACGAAATTCGCGCACAAGCCAAAGCCAGGGCCGATGATGATGCTATATTGGTGTTTGCAGATAATTTGAGGCAGTTATTGCTATCGCCTCCATTGGGCAGTAAGCGGGTGTTGGCAATAGACCCGGGTTTTCGGTCGGGCTGCAAGGTAGTAGCATTAGATGAAGCAGGAAACTTGCTTTCGGAGTCGGTGGCTTATATTCATGAACCGCAAAGAGAGGTAGTGAAATCCGAAGCCCTTGTTCGCAAGTGGGTTCAGCAATACCAAATAGAAGCCATAGCCATTGGAAACGGAACCGCCGGGAGAGAAACCGAATCTTTTATACGCGGCTTAGGATTAGGTTCGGCCATAGCTATTTATATGGTGAGTGAAAACGGTGCTTCGGTGTATTCGGCATCTGCTATTGCGCGAGAAGAGTTTCCAGATTATGATGTTACGGTAAGAGGGGCAATATCTATTGGTAGAAGGTTAATAGACCCGTTGGCAGAGTTGGTAAAAATTGACCCAAAGGCCATTGGTGTGGGGCAATATCAACACGATGTTGACCAAAATAAACTGAAGGAGAAGCTAGAAATTGTGGTGCAACATTGCGTAAATCAGGTAGGGGTAAATGTTAATACTGCTAGCAAAAGTTTGTTGATGCAGGTATCGGGTTTAAATGCACAAACGGCACAGCAAATAGTTGCGTATCGGGCAGAAAAAGGTGCCTTTAAGAATAGAACAGAGCTTAAAAAAGTACCCCGTTTAGGTCCGAAAGCCTTTGAGCAATGCGCCGCATTCTTAAGAATACCGGGTGCAAAAAATGTGTTAGATAATAGTGCAGTGCATCCAGAAAGCTATGAGATAGTAGAAGCAATGGCTAAAAAACTAACATGTTCGGTCTTAGATTTGATGAAAGATGAGAATAAACGAAAGCAAATTAATATTCATGAATTTATAAATGAAAGAGTAGGGTTGCCTACCTTAACAGATATCATGAATGAGTTGGCAAAACCTGGCAGAGACCCACGCGGACCATTACTTGAGTTTAAGTTTTCTGAGGTAAAGAAGATGGAAGATTTGTATGAAGGAATGGTGTTGCCAGGCATTGTAACCAATATAACTCGCTTTGGTTGTTTTGTAGATATTGGCGTAAAGCAAGATGGCATGGTACACATTTCTCAATTAGCAGATCAGTATGTGGCCGATCCAAACACCATTGTAAAATTGCAACAACAAGTAAAGGTAAAAGTGTTAGAAGTAGATTTGGAAAGAAAGCGTATTAGTTTGAGTATGAAATTGTAAATTAGCAGACATATTTTCCTATGAAAAAGTTTATACAATTAGTGAAGCAAGCCTTGCAAGGCAAGGAGGAAGATTTTACTAAAATCAACATTAAGACGGGCATTTTTTTATTGTCAGTTCCCATGATTTTGGAAATGATTATGGAATCTTTATTTGCCGTAGTTGATATATTTTTTGTAGGCAGATTGGGCGATAATGCCGTGGCAACCGTTGGTTTAACAGAAGCAGTGGTGGTAATTGTATATGCCGTGGGTGTGGGCATTAGCATGGCAGCCACAGCTTTGGTGGCTAGAAGGTTTGGCGAGCACAATTATAAAGAGGCCGGAAGTGCTACGTTTCAATTGTTGGTTTTTGGTGGAGGTATTTCGCTCTTAATGGGTATTTTGGGATTTGTATTTGCGCGCGATATTTTGGTGCTTATGGGTGCCAGCGAATCTGTTTTGGCCGTGGGCGTTCCTTATACGCAAATTATTTTTGCGGGTAATGTTTCTATCATGCTTTTGTTCTTAATAAACGGCGCTTTTAGAGGCGCTGGTCAGGCTCACCTTGCCATGCGGGCCTTGTGGATTTCTAATGGTTTTAACATTGTGTTTGATCCCATTCTAATTTTTGGAATTGGCAACATAGAAGGGTTGGGTTTAGTTGGTGCGGCTTGGGCTACCAGTATTGGCAGAACCATAGGCGTTTTGTATCAACTATATCATTTGTTTAATGGCAAACATAAGCTACAAATACTCAAAGAAAACATGAAGCTTCAATGGGATATTATGTACAATATTATGAAGATTTCTTTAGGTGGTATGGGACAGTTTTTAATAGATTCTGCCGCTTGGATTGCCCTTACTAGAATTACCGCAAGCTTTGGAGATGCGGCCGTAGCAGGCTTTACCATATCCTTTAGAATACTCATATTTAGCTTAATGCCTGCTTGGGGATTGGCAGGTGCTGCTTCTACTTTGGTAGGACAAAATTTGGGGGCTAAAAAGATAAAACGTGCCGTGCTTTCGGTATGGTTAACTGCTCGCTACAATGTAATTTTTTTATCTATTATAACCTTTATTTACTTGGTGTTTGGCAACTATTTAGCGCAATGGTTTACCAACAGCGAAGAAGTGCAAAATATTGCCTCCACTGGCCTGCGAATAATTGTATTAGGTTACGTATTTTTTGCCGTTGGCATGGTTATGACACAATCTTTTAACGGCGCTGGCGATACCCAAACACCCATGTTTATAAACATTGGTGTATTTATTTTGCTCGAAATTCCTATGGCTTATTACCTCGCCATTCCTATGCAAATGGAGATTCTTGGAGTTTTCATAAGCATTGCTTTTTGCCATTCTTTGCATGCCATCATTGCACTTTGGTTCTTTAAAAAAGGCAAATGGAAACACATAAAAGTTTAAATATTTAGGTTCGAACCAAAACAGGAAAAAGAGATGCAACAAGTAAACGATTATATAGCCAGTTTTCCCCTCGAAGTACAAGCTATTTTAAAACAAATTAGGAAAATAATAGTAGACAATGCTCCCGATGTTATAGAGCATTTTAGTTATGGCATGCCAGCTTATAAACTAAACGGAAAGCCCCTCGTTTATTTTGCCGCATTTAAAAATCATATTGGGTTTTATGCCACTCCGACCGGACACGAAAAGTTTAAAGTTAAATTAGCCAACTACAAGCAAGGCAAAGGCTCCGTGCAATTCCCCTTGGCTGAACCAATGCCGTTTGAACTCATAAAAGAGATAGTGATTTTTAGAGTAGGGGAGAATGAGGGGAAATAGAATTGAAATGTATAGATATTAAGAAAAAAAATCATAAAGACGCTTGCTCAATGTATGCAACTCCATTTTGGTTTTCAATGATTTTCACGCATAATGTGTTGGAGAAGGTATGCATGAAAGCATGATGGGTTGTAAGTATTGCATCTTGTAAATCCTGATTGTTTTCTAAGTCAATAATATTTAATCCAGCTTTTTTACATTCATTTACGGAGATATGTCTTGCGTGTGCTTTTTGTTTAGAATGGTCTGAAAATATTTTAATTATTTTATTGGCTTTAGTATCATCTCCCATGCACATATTGAATTTTAGCCACTCTAAAACCATTAACTCCGACCATTCAATAGCTTGCTTACAAGCGCCTAAAAATGTTGGATGATACTTGCCAATGATTACCTGCCATAATGCTGCAGACTGAGGATTAGATTTAACATCTTCTTTTGCTTGTTGAAATTCGTTTAAAACAGCTTGGCAGGCAAGGCCACCCATTTGAGGATCAATTGGTCCTAAATTGGAGTGCTTGCCCATCATTATTGTATTTGAAGCTAAAGCAATCATGGTGCCTGCCGACATTGAAATTTGAGGTACAATTACCCTAATGTCCTTTCCGAACATTGAATAAAGATAGTCAACCAAAGATTCTGTTGCGGCTATATCTCCACCTGGCGTATGTAAAACTAAATCCAATCCTTTTGACCTATCAAGTTTATTGATTGTGAGCATAAAGCCGGATTTGTCTTTATCATTTACTGCCGTGTCTGATGCTGTTGGTTTTTGCAACCAACCAGAATAATAAGCTATGGTATTGCGACCAGTTATTAAAGAGATTTGTCTTAAGTATTTTCTCCTTACTGTGTCTAAAGGATTTATTGTGGGATTGTTTGATTGTTCTCGTTGAATTTCAACTAAAACTTCATTCCAATTAGGCATTTAATTTTATAATTTATGAATTAGGGTAGTCGAATCTATTGTTTCAAGACTTGGGACGCTTTTGTAATTTGTGTCGTACATGGTAAATTTTTCAAATTGGTCACCTTTATTAACCCATTCTTGTTTTAATGGAGGTGGTAAATTTGATTTCGTAATTTTATTGTAATCAGAAATAAATTGATTTTGGATTTTAGTCAATTGTTTTTCTTTGTTTTTCATACCACAAATGTATAATATTATTTAAATTTAAAAATCATTATTGTTTACAAAAATCCTATTTCCTTCATAAAAATCCTCCGCTACACTGCGCTCAGAAGGACAATATTTCAGACCTAACATGACTATGGTTTTGAAAACAAGTAAGTATTTAGACATTCAGTGCGATAGCGAAGAATCTCATGCTTTATCCCGGACAGCAGTGATTATTATTTACAGCGTAAATCATAACAAAACAATCCTTAGCTTTGTTATTAAAATAAATCGATGGATTATCACAATAAAAACTTGCCTCACTTAATTGTTATTGGGGGAGGATTTGCCGGTGTTGAACTGATAAAAAAGTTAAAAGGAAAACCGATTAGGGTAACTGTTTTTGATAAGAATAATTACTTCAATTTTCAACCGCTCATGTACCAAGTGGCCTCAGGTGGTTTAGGTCCGGATGCCATTGCTTACCCTTTGCGTAAAATTATTGGTAGCATGCCCAATGTGGCTTTTAGAATGGCAGAGGTAACCAGAATAGATACGGCGGCTAATAAGATAGAAACAAGCATAGGTGCTTTCGAGTTCGATTATTTATGCATTGCAACAGGTGCCCAAACCAATTTCTTTGGCAATGCCGATTTGGAAAAACATTGCATGCAATTAAAAT
>JAKRSG010000340.1 GCA_022402405.1 Bacteroidia bacterium
GTGAATGCACTATTTGTAAATACTAAATCCATACTGCCATTACTTGGAATGGTTCCTGTTACCAATAAAGCACTATCGATAAAGTTAACTGGACCATTTAATCTATAATATACAGTTAAAGGATTAACAGAAAAATCTATGGTTGATCCAATTATATTATTGATGTTTAGTTTAACTGTATCTATTGTTCCATAACATAACGAAGAGCGGATAATTCTGGCATCTGAAATACTTAAGTCGCCAGCAACTCCTGTAAATTCTATTGCACCAACATCCGGTGTTGTTGTTGATCGTAATGCTCCAGTAATATCTGTTAATACACCCACTGGAGCACCAATATTATCAATGTTATTAGACAATGGCGTAAAATCTCCGTTCGCAGGGTTTATGAAAGCAGGATTAGCTACAGATGAATTTGCATCTTGCGAAGTGGCCGTTTGCCAATCGGATAAGGAAGTTCTATTAGCGGTCCAATATCCAAAATAGTTTGTTCCTGAGGTATTATTAAATATCACATTTCTATTACTAGTAAATGAGGTTGATGTAGTGGTTATATAAATACCATATTTAATTCCTGTTCCATTTACCATATCAATAATATTGTTTTTGATATCAACATTATTAGGAGCAGTAGAGATGAAAATAGCTCTCTTAGCAGCTGAGTTGGATGGCGAACCATTGAGATATAAAGTATTATGGTAAATTTTTAATCCATTTATGGCAGTTAATCCATAGATTGCATAATACGTACTAGTTGTCTGGTTATTGAAAATTTGGTTATTTACCAACTCAGTTTCATAACCTGCACTGGCATTGTTGCTAGCAATATAAACAGGGTAGCAACCATAAGAACCCGCACCTGCATCATGAATTTTGTTATTATGCATTCTGATGTATCTAGATGTAGAATTATATAATCCATAAAAAGTAGTAAAGGTAGGTCGGTTTAATCTATTAATATCGTTGTCTTTTATTAAGATAGAATCACCATGCAATACATAAACTCCATAAAGATAAAAGCTAGTAAATTCATTGTTTTCAACTATATGTCCAAAGTTGTTTGCAAAACCTGTATTTCCTATTAGTGTAATTCCATAATAACCTCCAATGATTTTATTATTTCGAATAGTTAAATATTGAGCATTGTTACCTACTGTAGTAGCTGCGGTAGTAGAACCAGAAGCTACAATGGCTGCATTTCCAGTTCCTGTTGATGTATTTCCAGCATCAATAGTACTGTTTTGTATGGTAATGAATCTAGATTGATTTCCAAAGTGCATGGCAAATCCTGCAAAGGATCCAGAACCTGCAACATTTAAACTATCCCATATTAAATATTGTGTTCCAGAAAAACTTACTATCGGACTACTAGAGCTTACAATAGTATTTCCATTTCCGTTTATTATTACAGGATTAGCAGCAGAAACGCCACTAATAGCACCAAAAGAAACCTGGCCATTCAATGGTGGTAAACCGGGTGCCATATTGAGAGTTACTGGCCCAGATACTCCAACACATGAAATGTTTGTAGCAAAATCGGTAAATGAATGAAAATTGGTAGAACTTATAGGAATACTAGGGTTTACTGTATAAGTACCACTCATAGTACCAACAGGTGTAGAAATTTGAATAGCTGTTGATGTATCCACACCAGAACTACTGCCGCAAGTTACCATACATCTATACCAAGTTGTGGCAGTTTGCGATTTAGTAATAAATCTAGTGGTATCACCACTGCTAATTGTGTAAGTTCCTGGTAAACCCGATGGTGAACTTAACCATTGGTAGTTAAGACCTAATCTACTCGAATCGTTTTGAAGGCCTAATTGGAAAGGCTGACTAGGACAAGCTAAAACAACATTCGAGATGGCATTTCCAGCACTTGGTGTTCCTGTACAAGAGAGAGCTGGTATAAAATGTATTTTACCAATCCAACCTCGTGGCTGTATGGTTGGTCCTGTAGGAGGAGTATTTCCGCCATAAGAAATAAGTGGACCACCAATTATTCTACAACCATCGAATGAATCTATTGGGAATGTAGCAGCGGGAATAGTAAAATACCTTTGCCCAGTTGCAAAAATAGCAAGTGCGTATGTGGTGTTAGCAGGTACTAAAAAACTTAGATTAGTAAAAAAATCTTGTGTTACAGTAGTTGTAGTGTTTCCGATCCCTGTTATTGAACCACTAGAAATTAATGTCCAACCATTTGCAGAATCTAATAAGCCTGGAGCACCAGAATTGGGAGTTGCTTTAAACAAAAATTGTGTAGCAACAGTTCCTGTAGTTCCAGTTACTCCCTCTATTCTTGTAATTAAAATAGGATAGGGGTTGGTGTTTTGAAAATTAAATACCACAGTTCCAGAACCATTATTGTTTAAGTAGCTTCCTGTGGTTGAAACAATCGATTGTGCATCTGATTGGTTTCGTGTAATTAGCAAAAATGCTAAAAATAAAAAATAGTAAAGATGTTGCTTTTTCATATAATGAAATTAATAAATTGAACCCAATGAACTTCTAAAATTAAATTCAAATATAATAAAAAATAAAGATTAAAATAAAGTTAATTAAAACTAACTTATTTAGCGGGGTAAGTATAAATAGCTAAAAATCAGTTATTTTTTGGGAAATCTATGAATGATTATTTGATCTTTTTTTATCTCATAATTTAGAATAATGACCAATTCATTACCAAAAGGGTCTAAATCTATATCTAAAACATCGATATTTTGCATCTCACAAAAAGGCTTAAGAACACTTGCCATTTGCAAGGTTTTGATTCTGCTGTAATGATTATCGTTATCAACACAAAATCCGTCTAAATTTAACTGTTCATAGTTACCCATTTGTACAGCATTCATGCTTGTTTTTCCATCGGCATCTATAACAACCATTTGGTTTAAGGCCTCCTCATTTACATTAAGCCTGTTTTTGTAAAGGTTAATATATGTTTTCGGACCTTTATGACTTATTACAGGTGGGGCAGGTACGGTGTAAGAGTCGTTTAAAATAAATTGATACTTTTGATTATTTATGATTTCAAATTCTTTGTACCATTTTAATTTTAAAACATTATTGCTAGCATTCATAGCATATTCAGCAGCCATAAATTGAGGTTTACCTGATTTTAAAATATTACAGCTTACCACAAAACTTTGAAGTATTGGATTTAAGCTAATGGAAGCTTCTTTACCTAACATTTGAATTCCTTCCATTAGAAAATTATCTAATAATAATTCTCTAAATAAATTAAAATCTTCATCTAAAAAGGCAATATGATAGGCAATAGCATTGGGATTAAAATCTGCATTTGCCCCTTTTCTGGTTAAAATATAAAAGCCTGTAGTTTGTCCGAGTAAAGTCCAATTCCCTTGAAACGCCATACTTTCAAGAGGGTTATTGCTTGGAAAGGGAATGTCTATTTCTGTTAAGGTTTGTTCTTTAGCGTTTTTTAGATCAATTTGATACAAATGAAGTTGTTCTAGGCCATCATAAACCTCAAATACCATTTTTCCATTGTCGGTAAAATGAATACGTTCGATTAAATCTTGGTTCAGGCCGATATCTGTAAGGTCAAATTTTTTGCTCGAAACCTCTTTGCCGCTATAATCTAAGAGTCTAACAAAATATTTAGTGCTTAATCTGTCTACGGCAATTAAATTGTTTTTATTAGAATAAATTTGAAATTGCCCGTTGGAAGTAATCTTAAAATTAGCTCTTTTAACTAAGTCTTTCGAATAATAGTAAATATTATTTTGTAGTGTACTTTCTTTATCTACGCCCTCATCTACATCTTTATTTTTGTTAAATATTAGCACAAACCCATTATCACCAAGATCATAATAGCTATTACAATAGCCACCTGTGCTTTGTTTGTCGAGTATAATTTTAGATTGAGCCAAAACATGATTTGAGCCCCAAAACAATACTGTTATAACAAAAAATAAAACTCGATTAAAAACATTCATAGTTAAACTATTAACAAGCATCAAATCTAGTTTATTATTTGCTAGAATGTTGAGCTATTTTACACATTTACATAGTATGTGTTTAGTAACTTATACGCTAATTAATTTTTGCGTTTAAGTTGCCAATTAGTTTGAGTTGATTGTTTTACATCCTGTTTAGCGCCATCTTGTTTAAAGAATAAATTTCCTGCACTAAATGCAGCTACTGGCTCTAGTGAAGCAGCTTTATTTTGGAGCATTTCTGGCTGAAAGTATTTCTCAATAAACTTTGTATCGAAATCGCCTTTAACATAAGCATCATGGTGCATAACAAAATTCCCGAAGCTTAGTGTAGTTTCAATACCACTTATTTTGTAATCAGAAATAGCTCTAATCATTCTCTTGATCGCTTCTTCACGGGTCGCACCAAATGTAATAAGTTTGGCAATCATAGGGTCGTATTGAATTGGAATTTCCATTCCTTCTTCAAAACTATCATCAACTCTTACTCCATAACCTTGAGGAGTTTTATAAGTTAAGAGTTTTCCAATATCGGGTAGAAAATTATTCATGGGGTCCTCTGCACAAACTCTCAGTTCAATGGCATGTCCATGGATTTTTAAATCGTCTTGAGTGTAGCCTAATTCTTCGCCTTTGGCAATTCTGATTTGCTCTTTTACTAAGTCTAATCCAACAATTTGTTCTGTTACAGGATGTTCAACTTGTAAACGCGTATTCATTTCTAAAAAGTAGAAATTCAATTTTTCGTCCACTAAAAACTCAACAGTACCAGCACCAAAATAATTAGAAGCTTTGGCAACATTAACTGCAGCTTCACCCATTTTTTTTCTAATTTCTGGTGTTAAACAACTACTTGGAGCTTCCTCCACTAGTTTTTGATGTCGGCGCTGAATACTACATTCTCTTTCAAATAAGTAAACCACGTTGCCATGTTGATCTCCCAATAACTGAATTTCTATATGTTTGGGCGAACCAACAAATTTTTCAATAAATACAGCATCATCTCCAAAAGAAGCAAGTGCTTCTGATTGGGCCATTTTAATTGCTTCTTCAAACTCCTCTGCAGAATTTACTACACGCATACCTTTTCCACCACCACCTGCAGAGGCTTTTACCAAAACAGGATATCCAATTTGATTGGCAATATTTTTAGCTTCTGCTATATCTCTTAATGCTTCTTGGGTTCCGGGAACTAATGGTACATTAAACTTGCTTACTGCTTGTTTGGCACCAATTTTACTACCCATTATTTCCATGCTTTCGGCTGACGGACCAATAAAAATTAATCCAGACTCCTTAACTTTTCTTGCAAAATGCGCGTTCTCACTTAAGAAACCATATCCAGGATGAATGGCATCTGCACCCGTCATCTTGGCAACTTCAATAATTTTATCACCTAATAAATAACTTTGATTACTCGGTGGTGGCCCAATACATACTGCTTCATCTGCGTATCTAACATGTAAAGCTTTTCTGTCGGCTTCACTATAAACCGCAACTGTTTTAATGCCCATTTCTTTGGCGGTACGCATTACTCTCAGGGCAATTTCCCCTCTATTGGCTACAACTATTTTTTTCATATGTATTGGTTCAACCCGACAAATTTATAATAAAATTGATAGCTTTAAAGAAATGCGTATAATTTTTAGAAGGTATAAGACTTTAAAAAGAATTCATAAATTATTCTTAAAACTCAAACTAACACAAGAAATATTGGTTATTTTGATAATTTTGGAACCATGATTAAAGGCTTGTTAAGCAGAATACTTTTCTTATTAATTACTTTATTTCCTTTAAACCTGTTAGCTAATAGTAGTTCACTAGCGAATTTTCATTTTTCGAGGCTTTACAATTCTGCTTTGCAAGAATCCTTTTATGGATTCACTTTTAAGGATTCTATTATAAGTGTAATTGTACCAGAGAATACTAATTTATCTGCATTAAAGGTTAGTTTTACTTTAGAACATGCCGATAGTGCTGTAGTTTCTAATCAAAGGCAATTTTCTAATATTTCCATTCAAAATTTTGAAAAGGAGCTTGTATATTTATTGTACAAAGGGGGGGTAGTTTCAAAGCATTACAGAATACAGGTGATAAAA
>JAKRSG010000035.1 GCA_022402405.1 Bacteroidia bacterium
AGCAGAATGATCGTTTAAGCTTGTAAATTAATGGAACTTATCTTGCTTAAACAAATTAGAATCTCTAATCACATTGCTCGGTGGCATTTTTGGGCTGAACCAATTTAGGGCTCATGTATGGAATTCCTAAGTTTAAGCCTCTAATAATAAATAAGATGGCTATAATAAAGGCAAAAACTGGGCTCCATTTTACCAAGGTAGAACGCGTTTTTTGAGATAAAAACTGCCCAATTACCGAAACGCCAAACATCATTGGGAAGGTTCCTAAACCAAACAAAGCCATAAATATAGCACCATCCCAAGAATTTTGTGTAACCGATGCGCCCAATATTGCCATGTATACAAAACCACAAGGCAATAATCCATTAAGCATTCCAATTAAGCCCAATGAAAATAAACTCTTAGAACGAAATAACTTTTGGATAAATTGGGATGAAAGCAGAGAAAAAATAGAAAATCCACCTCCTCTTTGCAGCCATTTTTGATAGATAAGTGTGGCAATAATAATTACTCCCACACTTATACTTAATCCCTGCTGTATGCCAGCTAATTTTAATCCTAATCCAAAGCTACCTGATATAAAACCAAGTAAAGCATAACTAAGCAGTCTGCCTAGGTTATACAAAAATCTCCCAAAGTAAAACGATACTCCCTTTTCTTTGGAACCTGGTAAGGCAAACGCAATTGGTCCGCACATTCCAGCGCAATGAAAGCTCCCAAACAAACCTGTTAAAAAAGCAGTTAGGAAAATCATTTTTTATCGAAATCTTTACTCAATTTATATTCTTTATCTGCCTTGAACCAAGTAACAGAAAGTATCCATTTACCTTTGGCCAACTCGCTTAAATCGTAAACTTCTTGTTTGCCTGCCATGATACTAACAGTAAAGTTTTGATCCAAATCTGGATTTGATGGTCGATAATAGTTTATTTTCACAGAAGGTACATGTTGTACACCTGATATCTTTAATTGTTCGCCTTCTATTTCCATAGTAAGCGATGTATCCATGTTAGCACTGTTATCAATTTCTTGCTGATAGTTTAATCCTCGTTCGTAATAATCTTGCTCTACTAAAGGCATATCTTGCCTAGAAATAATTACCACCATCGTTACTACAAAAATCATAAACGAAACAGCAATAATGAATAATTTGCCTCCCCAGTTTAATTTCATAATCTTAATTAGTTTGTTTTAAAACCGGACCATTAAACGATGATTTCATGGTTTCGATTAACTTGCCATTACTCCATACCTCGATAACTACCGGAGTAGCAATTTTAGTTATTTCACTCGCATCTCTCAACAAAAAGAATGAAGTTTTACCTACACTTTCTTTATGAACCAAAATATCAGCACCATCAATAAGTTTAATCTCACCTTTTGGCTCAACCAATTTTAATTCTAAAGGTAATTCATCAAACGTTTTATTTACAAACTCAATGCTATAAAGATTAGATATTTTTCCATCTGCTTGTGTTTGATATAACATCCCAGGGGTTCTTAACAAGGTTGTTTCTATTTGTTTACGAGTAATAAGCATATAGAAAAACACACTTAACAAACCTAATAATACCACGGTATATGCACCATTTCTTAGGTTCAACCCTAATTTGGTTCCCTGAGTTATATTGTTAATAGATGCAAATCTAATAAGTCCTTTTGGCTTCTCTATTTTTACCATAACCTCATCACACGCATCTATACAGGCAGTACAATTGATACACTCCAATTGAGTACCATTTCTAATATCAATGCCGGTTGGACAAACTTGAACACATAACTTACAATCTATACAATCGCCTTTATCTGCTTGAACCTCTTTTTTAATTTTACCCCTTGGCTCACCTCTCACAAAATCGTATGCTACAACCATCGAGTTTTTGTCTAACATGAGTCCTTGCAAGCGACCGTAGGGACAAATAAAAATACATACTAACTCTCTTAAATGAGCAAATACAAAATAGAAAACCGTGGTAAAAATTAATAAAGAAGAAAACTTTCCCAAATGCGATAAAGGTCCGTCTTGAACCAACAACTTTAACTGATCAATACCGATGATATATCCTAGGAAAGTATTGGCGATTACAAAAGAAAGTATCCAGAACAAAGTGTGTTTAATACCTCTTTTAGTGATTTTTTCTGTATTCCATTCTTGATTTGCCAACTTTTTTTGTTGCATATAGTCGCCATCGATGAAGTATTCTATTTTCCGAAAAAGCATTTCCATGAAAATGGTTTGCGGACAAGCCCAACCACACCAAACCCTTCCAAATAAAACCGTAAAGAGAACTATAAACAAAACGAAAGAGAGCATTAAGATGGCAAACAGGTTTAAGTCTTGCGGCCAAAACACCATTCCAAAAACAATAAATTTTCTTTCTAATACATTTAACAATAACAAAGGCTTTCCTTCAAATTTTAAAAAAGGCCCACTAAACATAAGAGCCATTAAAAACCAACTAAACCAGGTTCTGTAATTATAGAAATCGCCTTTGGGTTTTTTAGGGAATACCCATAAACGTTTACCCTTTTTATCTACATTAGATAATTCGTCGCGAAAATGCTCATCGGCTATTGGACTTGCTCCGTTCATACTTTTTAAATTAAAAAGAGTTTGATGATTTGTTTACTGCAAATCATCAAACTCTTAAACAAAATATTATTTTAAATTATTTAGGTTCAACCATGGCAGTAGCGGCAGTAGAATCTGCTACTGGTGCGGCGGCACCACCCTCTTGGTAAAGTTCACCTTGTGCTTCTTTAGCTACAGCAGGCTTAGTACCATGAAGTGATTTTACATACGATGCTAAAGCTTCCATTTGTTTACCGTTAAAAGTATTTTGCCAAGCAATCATACCTTTTGCTGGAACACCATATTTAATGGTCTTAAAAATAGACTGAATATCGCCACCGTGTAACCAATAATCGTCTGTTAAATTTGGACCTACAACACCACCCCCATCGGCTAAATGACAAACAGCACATTTTTCAGCATATAACTGCTGTCCCTCAGCTAACACCTTTTTATCTTGAATAAACTGAACATTGTTTTCATCTACCAGACTACCCGAGTTCTTTAAATAAGCATCCACCTCAGCTTTAGCTTTAGTTACTTCACTGGTATATTCAGCATCTTGTAATTGACCAAGTTTAAACACATGGTAATTTAACAAATATAAAATAGCAGCTATAATAGAGGTATAAAATATAAAGTTGAACCAAGGAGGTGTTGGATTATCTAATTCATGAATGCCATCAAAATCCTCATCTAACCTCAATTCTTCTTCTGATTTTTCTGATTTTAAAGCGGCAAATTTATCCCACCAACTTAATTGAACTTTATCGGTTTCACCACTACGCAACTTTTGAATAGCGGTAGTTAATGTTCCTAAAAGAAACAATACAAATAATAATAAAACTACATTAACAGCTATTAAAATACTAGATAAGCTAATGTTTGAAGAATCGGCTACAGCAGGAGCTGCATTTTGAGCAGATATAGTGCCA
>JAKRSG010000341.1 GCA_022402405.1 Bacteroidia bacterium
CTATAAATTTAGAAAACAGAAAACCACTACCGCCAATCGAGTAACGCAGGAGAATTTCACCCCTACGTTTTCACAACTTATCCCGCCAATGCAGGAGAAAACATAAACACAGTTGCATTTATCCTCTTTTATCTTGAGTTTTACTTAACAATGGTGGATAGTTATTTTTCAGAGTCTGATGTTACTTCAAATTTTAAAAAACGACTAACCAAAAATTTTCTGAAAAAAATCAAAACTTTATTTGCAACCTATTGGTTACATGTTTATATTTGCAACCAAATAGTTACATAAAAATATGATAACAAGACAAATCATCAACGCAACAACTCTTGGAACAATAGTTCTTTTCCTATTTGACGGAGCATTTCAAGCTATTCCAAACTTTGGTGTGCGAGCAGTTGAACGGTTAGAGACAAACGAACTAACAACACCCCAATTTAACGAACTCACAGACCGAATGGCGTATATCGCTACCGACAAAACAGTCAGCTTTGTAGCAACCAAGCAAGCTGACTTCTACAATCTATCTAAATTTTTTGTAATCGAATTTCTTTCTGCTTCTGCTATTTCACTATTATTTGCTTTACTATTTGCGAAAATTAAGTACGGGAGTTTAAAGGACAGACTATTGCTAACACTAGGGTTTGCATTGATAGCAAGTTTTGCCATTCATATTCCATATTTCAACTGGTGGGGCTTTTCATTTGCTTATACAATCGGTGTTGTTTCAAAAACTGTCTTGGGTTGGACACTCATTACTTTTATTCAAAATCGTTTCATCTTTAAAATCAAATAAACTTATGGCACTTTCAGCAGCACAAATGCAAGAAGCTGTAATTAACAACCTTCTAACAAAAACAGGCAAAACATTAGACGAGTGGATTAGTATTGCCAAAGCTTTTAATCTCTCAAAAAGTAATGACATTCTGAAAAAACTGAAATCAGAATATGATTTGGGGCACGTTCAAGCCCAGACAATTGTTTGGCGTTTGGGAGAAGAAAAACCCTATGTAGAAACAAATGGTTATGAAGAAAATATTTTCAAAAATACATTTGATTTATATGAAAAGCTCAAAAGCCAAATACAGGCAATAAGTGATGACATTTCAGTTAAGCCTTGTAAAACATACATACCATTTTATAGGAAAAATCAATTTGCAATATTAACCGAGAAAAAGGGTGAACTTGTTTTAGGCTTAAATCTAAAAACGGAGCATTTTCCAGAACTAGTTAAAGCAGAAAAACTGGGCGGTTCAGACCGAATTAACAAAATGATTGTCGTTAATAATGACAATCTTTCTCAGTTGAATAATTACATACAAGAAGCATATTCTAATAACTAATGGCAAAAGAAATTAACATAGAAAGGTTTTATCCTTATCCAATAGAAAAAGTTTGGAATGCTATTGCCACATCTGATGCATTAAGCGATTGGTTGATGCCAAACGATTTTAAGTTAGAAATTGGACACGAATTTACATTCAAGACAAAGCCGCAGCCTGGTTTTGACGGTATTGTAAAATGTAAAGTAATTGACTTTGAAGCCCCAATAAGACTTTCATACACTTGGCAAGGTGGACCCTTGAAGAAACCTACAACTGTTTCTTTTGAGCTTAAATCAAAAGCAAATGGAACTGTTCTTTATTTTAGGCATAGCGGCTTTGAAGGCTTCATTAACCAATACATAGTTCGATTTATTTTGGGCAGTGGTTGGAAAAATTTGTTATTCAAGAAAATTAAATTGCATTTAGACAAATGAACCGAGACCCATTTGCAGCCATAGCAGACCCGACAAGAAGAGCGATTATTGACTTATTGGCTCAACAAGAACTTAACATCAATCAGATTTCAGACCATTTTAACACTGTTTCAAGACAAGCGGTAACCAAACAACTCAAATATCTTGAAGACAGCGGACTTGTGAATATTGAAAAAAACGGACGTGAAAAATATTGCTACCTTGCACTTGACAATTTGAAAGAAGTAAACGACTGGCTAAGAAAATATGAGAAGTTTTGGAACAAGAAATTGGACAAACTTGACGACTATTTAAAAAAGAAAAACGGCAGGTAATCGAGTAACGCAGGAGAATTCCTCCCCTACGTTCTAACAACTTGTCCCGCCCATGCAGGAGAAAACATAAACACAGTTGCATTTATCCTTTTTTATAACGAGTTTTACATATCAGATGGTGGATAGGTTTTTTCACATTTTGCCATTAGCAACAATTATAAAACCATCAATATTACAAACATTGGCATAATGATTAAATTAAATGCAAGAAATATACTTTTGGTTCTTCTGACATTTAAATTCGCAACCTGTTTAGGACAAGGTAAAGAAAAAGCTGATATTGATACAATTAAAAATCAAGTATACACCCAACCACTCATTTTAAAACAAAGCACTACTTTTCCGCAAATTCACACCAACTTAAGTGGAATGGTAAGAGAATTTGTAAGGACTATGTATCAGGATAAAAAAGGTAACTATTGGTTTGGAACAAATGGAAATGGGATTATCCGTTACGATGGGCAAGCACTCGAAAATATTTCAATCGAAGGACACCTCCCATGTAATGTTGTTAGAGAAATTGTTGAAGATAAAGCAGGACATTTATGGTTTGGAACTGACTCTGGACTCATAAAATACGATGGTGTAAATTTTACAACATACTCAGAAAAAGATGGCCTACAAGATGATGAAATTTGGGGATTAACAATTGACAAAAGCGGACTCATTTGGGTTGGTTCGAGTGGTGGCATTAGTTATTTTGACGGCAAAAAGTTTACACCATTTTTACTGCCAGATATAAAAGTCGAAAATTCCAAACCCATGCTTTCTGATAAATTGGTTTTTAAATTTTTGGAAGATAAAAATGGAACGATGTGGTATGCAACAGATGGAAATGGAATTTTTAAATACAAAAACGGAGAGTTTACTCATATAACAACTAAGAATGGACTTACCGACAATAATGTTTTTGATATTTTAGAAGACAATCAAGGAAATATTTGGATTGGGACTTTTAATGGCGGAGTGAGTAAATATGATGGTAAAACATACTCTAACTTCACAAAAGATGGAATTATTGAAGGAACAGAAACCTATAATTTTAGTGAAGATAGGCAGGGGAATATTTGGTTTTCAGCTGAAGGTTATGGGGTATATCGTTACGATGGAGCAAATTTCACCCAATTCACAACTAAAGACGGATTAACCACAAACGTGGTTCAAAGTATATTTGAAGATAATAAAGGTCAACTTTGGTTCAGCACTTGGCAAGGAATAAGTATTTATGATGGTCTAAAATTTATGAATGCTAAAGACAAAGAACCTTGGACAAACTAAAAAAACTTTTGCAAATCAATTAAGGTAAGGGGAATTCCCCACTACTTTCTCAAAATTTGTCTGGCTCGAGCAGAAGAAAACATAAACACAGTTGCATTTATCCATTTTAATTTCGAGTTTTACATATCAGATGGTGGTTAGTTTTTTTCACAGTCTGACGTTAGCGGCAACCCTAACAGACCAACAACACAACTAAATCAATCTAAACTCAAATCATCCTAATAACCTGTCGGACAAATATTTAAACGGGTATTAAAAAAATATTTTCAAAATTGTGACAACTGTGTCATTTTTGTTTTTACCTTTGTGACAACATTGTCATAAAAAGAAATATGCCAACAGAAACATTTTTAAACTTAGCTGACGAGAAGCGACAGACTTTTATCGAAACAGCTTTAAAAGAATTTGCAGACAACAACTACGACTCTGCAAGCATCAACAAAATTATTAAAGAGCTGAACATAGCTCGTGGAAGTGTTTATCAATACTTCACAGACAAGCTTGACTTATGGCTTTACCTTAAAGAGTATTCAGAAATTCAAAAATTAAGGCATATACAGTCAGTTGACCGAAGTAAGTACACTGACTTCTGGACTTACTATGAAGACCTTTTCATTAAAGGAATCAACTTCGACATCGAAAAGCCATTGTGCAGTCGCTTTCTATACAGAATTGGCTACAAAGAATCCAGTAAAGACGTTGCGGAATACATTGACAATTGGAAAGTTACGGCAAAAGAAATTTTTACTGTGTGGGTTGATAACGAAAAAAATAACGGCTCAATCAAAAAAACTGTAGACACAGAAATAGCTGTGCAATTCATTTTATCAATGAGTTCAAGCATTGGCGAATTGGTTCAGACAAAATATTCAAATGCTATCGAGAATAATCTCGCTTCTGAAAAACCACTTTTCACTGAAAGCATTGAGGAATACAAAAGGACAGTTAAAGAATTAGTACAACTTTTAAAAAACGCTTTAAAATAAATCAAATGATACAAGTAAAAAATCTCAACTATCAATACCCAAACACAAGTAACTTGGCGATTAAGGGTATAAATTTCTCCATAGCAAAAGGAGAAGTATTTGGCTTTCTGGGACCAAGCGGTTCAGGAAAAAGTACTACACAAAAAATTCTTTTTAAACTTTTGACAGGTTATAATGGAATGGCTCAAATTGACGGAAAAGAAGTGAATGTTTGGGGTAAAGACCTTTATGAAAAAATCGGTGTAGGTTTTGAATTGCCAAACCATTATCTAAAATTAACAGCCTTAGAAAATCTTACGTTCTTCAAAAACTTCTACAACAAGACACATAATCCAATGGAACTTTTGGATATGGTTGGGCTGAAAAAAGATGCAAATAAAAAGGTTGGTGACTTTTCAAAAGGAATGAAAATGCGTTTAAATTTTGTGCGTTCATTCTTGCACGACCCTGAAATTCTCTTTTTAGATGAACCAACATCAGGATTAGACCCTGTAAATTCTAAAGTTGTAAAGGACATTATTGTTGACTTAAAGTCAAAAGGAAAAACCATTTTCATTACAACGCATCAAATGTATGATGCAGAGAAGCTTTGTGACCGAGTTGCATTTATTGTTGACGGTGAAATAAAAGCTATGGATAGCCCCGAAAATCTGAAAATAAAGCACAGCAACAGAAGTGTGGAGGTGCTATTCAGAAATTCAGTTGATAAAGAAAAATTTCAACTTGATGGTTTAGGGCAAAACAAGACTTTCTTAGAAAAACTGCAATCCAATGAGATTGAAACCATACACTCTAAAGAAGCTTCTTTGGACGATATTTTTATTCAAGTAACAGGTAAAACCTTGGTATAATGAAACAGTTAGCACATTTATTAAAATTTGACTTCTTACTGATTAATAAGAATAAAATCATCACCATTTCATTGGTTGTTACGGCAATTTACGTTGGAGTTTTCAAAGCATTGGCGGCAATGGGTAACATTGAAAAATTCTTAGTACTAGTAATTTTCAATGACCCTGCACTATTAGGTTTTCTGTTTGTTGGCGTAATGGTGTTATTTGAGAAGAATGAAAACACCTTACAAGCCCTTTCTGTAACCCCAATAAAAATAAGTAACTACATTCTGTCAAAATCAATTTCTTTAACAGTTGTTTCCTTGGTTTGTTGTTTCGCAATGGTAATTGCCGGTTATGGAATGAATTTTAACTTCATTCATTTCACAGCAGGAACAATATTAACCACGTTCATTTTTTCAATGCTCGGTTTTGTTGCTGTGGCTGGTCAATCAAATTTCAACAAATATATTCTAAGAGCATTGGGAATAATACTGTTTCTCACTTTGCCATTTCTTGGTTATTTCGATATAGTTCCTAGAATATGGTTCATACTTTTCCCGACACAACCAGCTATTGACATATATAATTTAGCATTTTCAAGTACTGCTGGTTCTTCAGAAATATTAATCGCCTATTCACTTTGCATATTATGGGCAATAGTTACATTTTATTGGGCAAAACGAGCAATCACTAAAAACGTATTCAAATGAAAAAAATAGTAACGCTAATTAACAGCGACCTCAGACAGATATTCAGAGATAAAACCCTGACAGTTTTTCTCTTTGCACCGCTAATTCTTATTGCTTTTGTAAGACTTTTTGTTCCATTCATAACCGAACAATATCCAATTATTCAAGACTATCATCCTATGATAATGATGTTCGCAGGT
>JAKRSG010000342.1 GCA_022402405.1 Bacteroidia bacterium
GTTCAGAATCTGCCCAAGTTTGGATGTATGATATGCAAGGAAAATTGGTTTATCAATCGCTTCATCAAACTAAAGATAGAGTAGATGTAAATCATTTACCAAAAGGAGTTTACCTGTTAAAAGTGACTCAAAACGATAAATTATCGGTTCAGAAAATAGTGATAGAATAAAAGAATATTTGTAGCTTGCATGCAAAAATTAACCTTATGAGTTTACCAAATATTTTTAGCAAGCAAGTAGCAGATTCTGTAATAGAAAGAATTGAAAAACTAACACCTAGTTCCCAGGCTAAATGGGGAAAGATGAATGTATCTCAAATGCTTGCTCATTGTAATGTTACGTATGAAATGGCATTTGAGAACAAACATCCTAAGCCTAATTTTTTCTTACGTTTTATATTAAAATCGTTTATTAAAGCTGGTGTTACCAATGAAATTCCCTATAAACATAATTCGCAAACAGCACCTGCCTTTATAATTGCAGATGAACGTGATTTTGAAAGAGAGAAAGCAAGATTGGTTCAGTACATCAATAAAACGGTAGAAGTAGGAGAGGCTATGTTTGAAGGTAAAGAGTCTAATTCGTTTGGAACCTTAAGTTCTAGGGAATGGAACAATATGTTTTATAAGCATCTTGATCATCATTTAAGCCAATTTGGAGTTTAAGAATGGTTGAAAAGAGCAGGTTTACCAAAGAGAGCTTTTTCAATTTTGTATTATGGTTATGCTTGGTGGGTGTATTGCTGTTTGTGTTCGATCTTGGCTTCGAACAAACAGATAAATCCAAGTTATTCTTAAATACCTTCTATTATTTTGTGATGGGTGCCGGATTGGTATCCACGGTGGTTCGCTATGTGTTAAATTGGAAAAGACTAAAGCGGCCTTCTGTTTTATTTGATGTGTTTTCTTTGAGTTTAACCCTGAGTTTAGGGTATCAATATTTTGTTGGATTTGATAATGAATGGATAGGTTCAGCACTTACACAAAGATTTTACTTAAAGCTAGCTGTACTTTTTTCATTTATTAGAGAGTTCTTAGAAGTAAGAATAAATCTTAAACGTGCCATCTTAAATCCGGCTCAAGTTTTTATTTTAAGCTTTTTGCTCATTATACTTTTAGGAGCTTTATTATTAATGCTGCCAAGAGCAAGTTATGCAGGTATTTCTTTTATGGATGCCTTGTTTACCTCCACGAGTGCTGTATGCGTTACCGGACTGATAGTGGTGGATACTGCAACCCATTTTACTACATTTGGACAATCATTAATCCTGCTATTAATTCAGATTGGAGGATTGGGAATATTAACTTTTGCCAGTTATTTTAGCTATTTCTTTAAAGGAGGAACCAGTTATGAAAATCAGTTAACCCTCAGTGATATTAGCAGTTCACAGAAATTAGGAGAGGTATTTTCTACTCTAAAGAATATCATTTTAATTACCCTTGGAATTGAACTTTTCTCTGCTCTATTAGTATATTTTTCGATACCCTCCAATCATTTTATTTCACAAGCAGATAAAATATTCTTTTCAGTTTTTCATTCCATTTCTGCTTTTTGTAATGCAGGTTTTTCAACCTTAAGTGCAGGCTTATATGATGAAGCTTTTAGGTTTAATTATTTTTTACAATTAGTGCTAATTTTAACATTTGTTTTAGGTGGTTTAGGATTTCCTATTGTGGTAAATTTGATTAGCTACTTAAAATATAAATTGGGTATTTTAATACGATTGGGTAAGAATAAAAAAGCTTTTCGTCCGTGGGTACTTAATATAAATAGCAGGATTACATTAATAACAACACTTAGTATTTTACTTGTTTCCTTTATTGCCTTTTACTTTTTAGAATACCATAATGTGCTATCAGAGCACAATGGATTTGGGAAAATAGTTTCTGCATTGTTTGGGGCAACTACTCCAAGAACGGCCGGATTTAACACCTTTGATTTTGCCGCATTACATTTTCCTACCTTATTAATGATTTTATTATTGATGTGGATAGGAGCCTCTCCGCAATCAACTGGAGGGGGAATTAAAACAAGCACCTTTGCCATTGCAATTCTTAACATAATTAGTTTAGGTAAAGGAAAATCTAGGATAGAGATTTTTAGAAGAGAAATAGCTGATATTTCTGTTCGAAGAGCATTTGCCATTATATCCTTATCCTTGCTGGTAATAGGTTTATCTGTATTGTTTATTACTGTGTTTAACCCAGAATTAAGTTTGATAGATATTCTTTTTGAGAGCATTTCTGCCTATAGTACCGTTGGGTTAAGTTTAGGAATAACAGCAAAATTGAGCACATTAAGTAAGTTGGTTTTGGTGGTTGTAATGTTTTTAGGAAGAGTAAGTATGTTATCTTTGGTAATTGCCGTGGTTAAGAAGGTTAAACATAAAAATTACTCTTATCCAAAGGAAGAAATAAATATAAATTAAGCAGTATGAAGTATATCATTTTTGGTTTAGGAAATTTTGGTTCATCCCTCGCTCAAAAGCTTACCGAGCAAGGTAACGAGGTAATTGGTATAGATAACAGCATGACCAAAGTAGAAGCCTATAAAGAAAAAATTTCGCACACCATATGCATGAATGCCACAGACGAATTTACAGTATCTGGTTTGCCATTAAAGGATACGGATATTGTAATTGTGGCCATTGGTGAAGATCAAGGAGCCAATATTATGACAACCGCTATACTTAAAAATTTAGAAGTAAAAAGATTAATAAGTAGAGCCATAAACCCTATTCATGAAAAGGTATTGCAAGCTATTGGTGTAGATGAAATTGTTCATCCAGAAGAAGAAACGGCCGAACGTTGGGCCAAAAAATTATGCTTAGCCAATGTGGTTGATTCGTTCGAATTAAACAAAGATTATAGTTTAATAGAAGCAAAAGTTCCAAAAGATTATATTGGAAAAACCTTAAGTGAAGTAGGTTTTAAGCGCGACTTTAACCTGCTCGTATTAACTATCATTAAAGAAGTAGTGGTGAAAAGTTTGTTGGGTAAAAACAAGTCGGAGAAAAAGATCAAAGGGGTGGCATCTGCTAATGAAGTGCTAGAAGAAAATGATGTATTGGTATTATTTGGTTCAAACAAAGATTTACAAAGCTTTCTAAAAGATAATATAGATAACTAGTTATTTTGCTTAGTTTAAATTGGCAGAATAGCCAATTTGTAAGAAATCAGCACCCGTTTCATCGTTTATTTTGTAATCAAATTGATGCAGATAACCGATGTGAAGGGTGCTGTTTTTATTGGGTTTATACGACCAAGCTATTAAAAATCTATTGCGCTCAAAATAGGGCTCGTTGTTGGTAAAAAACAGTTCGTTGCTTAGGCTAATTTTATAAGGTTTATACCCTTTATCACTATTCCCAAATGGTTTACCAAGCTCCATTCTATACCTAAAACGATTACGGTACCCGTTACTAGTAAAACGCATTTCTGCTCGGTATCTTTGCTCTATTTGAAATCTGCCAACCGATTGCAGTAAAATTACTTGCGGCCAAACCCTGATTTCTGCATTGTTTTTTGGAAGCTCAAAATTGCCTCCTTCTTTGTAAGTTTGGTATGAACCAACTCCTAAACTAAAAGTAGCGTTAGAGTATGGTTGATATGTAATACCACCTTTGTATTCGTAGTAATGAAAATGATCATAGAACTTTAACGAACGAAGTTGAGCCTCTCCAAATAATGTATATTTCTCCGATACCTTATATTTTAGGTTCAATATATTCCAGCTGCCTAAGCTATTGTTTTGTGGCCAAATAGAGCTTGGTAGCAAGTAAACACTTGCAAGAAAAAAGAAGTAATAAAATTTGTTTAGGTACTTCATTTATATTTCATAGTCTACCACTCTTCTTTCGCTTCTTGCCTCTGCAATAAAGGGCATAACTGCCTTGTGCAGCGGGTGTGCTTGGTAGAAATCTAGTGCCTCTTTGGAGCTAAATTCGCTGTATAGCACTAAGTCGGCCGATTCTGCCGAGCCTAAAAAATCTATGCCTACTTCAATTCGCAAAAGGCCTTCAATTTTACCCTGAAGATCTTCAAGTTTTTGTTTAATGGCAAGTGCATTTTCTTGTTTGGTCATGCCATTTGCATGCTCATGCAATTTCCAAAATACGATGTGTTTTATCATTTTTTCTTGTTGGTTTGAGTAGTTGTTTCTTTTTTCACCAGTCTAAAGCTGCAACGTTGATAGCCGTTTATATCAGTAAAGCAATTTACCTCACCTTTTGAGTTAAGTTTCCATTCAAATACACCCTGCTGAAAGATTAATCCATAAGGATTTCTTTTGGGAACATCATACGTATCGGGCATTCCTTTGGCTTGTTTCCATTGTTGCTCACTTACTAATTTAAAGCTTACTTTTTTGTTATGGGTAGATAGTTTTTTAGATAAATATTCGGCATACATTGCAATGGGAGCACCATTACTTAAGATAATGTATTTGGTAGGAAAGGATAAGTCTTTTGAAATGGAAGCAACAACCATATTGGCATCAGCTATTCTATTTAGGCTATATAAATAGTTAACAAATTCTTGGAAATCGGTTGCCAATACTGGTTCTTTCATGATTTTGAAACTATTGTTTTTATTGGCTGTTGCCGGAACTATCATAAAGTTATCTTCGCTCTCTACAGCATTTTCTGGGGATGCAACCTGAGCATATAATCCAAGGTATAAACTTATCGAAACGAGTAATAATACTATTTTTTTCATACTTGCGAACTTAATGAGTTTAAAGCAAAACAGCCAATACAAAACTTGCATTGGCTGTTTTTTAATTTACTTGAAAAATTATTTTACTTCTTCAAATTCTACGTCTTGTACATTATTGGCAGAATCGTTTCCGTTGTTGGCTTGATTAGCATCTCCTGCAGGGTTTCCACCTTGTGCTTGTTGGGCAGCGTAGATATCCTGACTAGCTTCTTGCCAAGCGGCGTTTAACGTTTCCATGGCAGCGTCTATAGCTGGAATATTCTTCTCGCCATGTGCTTTCTTTAATTCTTCTAAAGCAGATTCTATTTTAGATTTTTTATCGGCAGGGATTTTATCACCATATTCTTTCACTTGCTTTTCTGTTTGGAAAATTAAGCTATCAGCTTGGTTTATTTTCTCTACTTCTTCTTTAGCGCGCTTATCTGCATCAGCATTCGCTTCTGCTTCACGCTTCATTCTTTCAATTTCTGCATCGCTTAATCCAGAGCTGGCTTCAATTCTAATCTTTTGTTCTTTGCCAGTTCCTTTATCTTTAGCACTTACGTGTAAGATACCATTGGCATCAATATCAAAGGTTACTTCAATTTGAGGCACACCGCGTGGTGCTGGTGGAATATCACTTAAATGGAATCTACCGATAGAGCGATTTTGGTTAGCCATTGGGCGCTCACCCTGCAAAACATGGATTTCTACCGATGGCTGATTGTCTGATGCGGTAGAGAATACCTCACTTCGCTTACTTGGAATGGTAGTGTTAGATTCAATTAATTTGGTCATAACACCGCCCATAGTTTCAATACCTAAGCTAAGTGGAGTAACGTCTAATAACAATACATCCTTCACTTCACCTGTTAATACACCACCTTGGATTGCGGCACCAATTGCTACAACCTCATCCGGATTTACACCTTTAGAAGGCGCTTTTCCAAAGAAAGATTCTACTGCTGCTTGAATAGCAGGGATACGAGTAGAACCACCAACTAAGATAACTTCATCGATATCGCTGGTAGATAAACCTGCATTTTTAAGAGCGCTTCTACAAGGCTCAATGGTGCGTTTAATTAAACTGTCTACTAATTGCTCAAATTTTGCACGGGTTAATGTTTTAACCAAGTGCTTTGGTCCGCTAGCAGTAGCTGTTACATAAGGTAAGTTTATTTCGGTTTGAGCCGAACTCGATA
>JAKRSG010000343.1 GCA_022402405.1 Bacteroidia bacterium
TACCGTTAATCCTAGTGAAGATTTCTGGGGTAAATTAGAGCCTCAATTGCCAGAAACTCGTAAACGTAGGGGTCTGTTATGGTTTAGCGTGGTTCTTTTAGTAACGGTTTCTTCTTTTGGAATAGGTTATTGGTTTAAGTCGGTCTCCACCCAATCTGATAAACCTTTGGCCATGCAGAATTCATCTGTCGGTACCGTTAATTCTGGTTCCAGCAATTCTGCATCTGTTGAAGCAGAATCTCCTGCTCCGTCTGTTGCCAAAGTTGCTACACCAACAGAATCTTCTTCTGAAGTGAAGATAGATGCCAAAGCTGAAATTAAAGAAGAAGCTATAAGCAATAAGATAAAAGCCAGTCTTTCTTCAAAACCTAGTCGTATAAAAAACAGCAATCAATCTCTGGCTGAACCCATATCCATTGAAAAAGCTGAACAACCAACGGTTGCCAAATCTGCAGAAAAGGAGTTGGTTCAAGCCGAAAGAAAAAGTGCTAGCACTAGAAGAAAATCTGCGAAAACAAAAGGAACAGCCAATCAGAATAAGGGTGTTTTGGCATCCGCTCCTCAAGAGCCTATCGCTCCTGCAAATACGGCCTCATCTAATGTTTTAACTATACAAGGGAAAAATGAGGTTTCAAGTTTAATAAACGATTCTTCGCGCGAGTTTAAAGCACCTATTAGCGGGCCTATAGAGATATTATCGTCAAAAAATGTTAAGCCTGCTGCTCAAGATTCTTTTGCAGAAAATGCTCCGGTAAGGGGAAATATTTACATGGAGCCTGAAGAGTCGTTTACCTCGTTTTCTGTTACTGCCATTGCTGGTGTTCACTACGGAATGATGAGTCTGGCTAAGCCAGAAAGTAATCTATATGATTTGGGTAAGGCCTATGATTTGCGGAAGTCGATGGAAAAACCAAACATAGATTTTAGCGGTGCTCTTTGGGTAGATTATCATTTAAATCAGTCGTGGATGATTTCTGTTGGAGTGGGAATTACCTCGTTTTCCCAAACGTTAAAGTTTAATGTTGCTAATGCCAATCAACCTACATCGCCTAAGGTGCAGCCAGAGAATATGTATATGCACCGCTCAGATTCTATTATTACGGGTAGTTCTAATACTTACGAGAACAGATATAGCTTTACCGAAATTCCTATTCAAATAAGCTATCATTTTAGAAGTGATAACAATATACAATTTAGCTTGGGTGCAGGGCTTAGTTATGCTAGGTTAAATTTAGTAAATGTACTTATGCCTGATCCAACTTGTATTGGCTTGTTAAATGTAACAGATAAGGATGCTTTTCCTAAATTTAGGGATGTGTTTTTTGCTAGCTTTAATCCAAGTGTTAGTTATAAAATAAATAGTGGAGTGTCTATAGGTTTCATGCCAAGTTTTAGAATGTCGTTGCAAAACATGGTTGATAACAAAGATTGGATTGCTCAGCGTCCGAGCATGGCAGGAATAAATATTTTCTTGCGCAAGAAGTTCTAATTCTATTTACTGGCTTCTTACCAATTCAAAGGGTAATTCTATTCGCTCTCCAAATTCATCTTCAACTACCAACAAATGCTTACCGGCGGGAGCTTGTATTCCTAGCTTGTGGAATTGTTGAGTGCTGCCTAGATATTGTTTGTTTAAGTGCCAAAAAACCTTAGTGTTTGACAGTCGGTGAGCCACTTCAAAAACAATTTTACCAGGTTTTCCATCCATCTCTTTAGGCATAAACAGCTTGCTTAATCTTCTGGGATATATGACTTCCATATTTAAATCAGCTTCTTCTGAACATCCAGCTTTAAAGGGAGGAAGGCTTCTATAATTTGCATGTTTGGCTTTATAATAGAACTCCATGGTAGGAGGTAAAACAAACCAATTATTGGCAATAATCTGCGATTCGTTTTCGCAGCTTTTGCTTACTCTGAATTGTTTGTTTATATCGGTGTGAATTCTTTTGTGATACGAGCATAAGGGAGGAAACTTATAACTAATATTTGCCCATTGAGTATCTATTTGCTCACAAAACATGCCAGCCACATTGCCGCTTTTAGTGCAAACAATCTGCTTTTGCATATCATCGTATGGCATATCAAACCACCTGCTAGCTGGGAGTGTTTTTATTACATCAAATAATACGGGTGCAGCAGTGCTTATTCCTGTTAAACCTGGTCTTCCTTCTCCATCTGCGTTACCTACCCAAATGCACACAACATGCTTTGGTGTTAGTCCGATAGCCCACGCATCTCTAAACCCATAACTTGTGCCAGTTTTCCAAGCAATTCTTCTGCTAGAAATGTACTGCGACCAATATTGTTCTTCTCCCGGGCGAACCAAATCTTGCATGGCTTCAAATGTTTGATATATGGCACCTGCTTTTAAAATAGGTTCAAAATATTCTATGTTATTTTTGGGGCTAATATCGTGGTAAAAGGAAGCTCTTTCCATATCCGAAAGTAGGTACTTGCCACTGTTTTTACCATAGTGATTTACTAACCGTGCCATGCTTGCATACACATTGCTTATTTCCCACATGCTGTTTTCGCCACCTCCTAAAATCAGTGATAAGCCATAATGATTAGCGCCTTTGTTTAGCGATTTTATTCCGAGTTTTCTTAAAAGGTAGTAGAATCTTTCTGTTCGGTAAACTTGTAATTGTTTAACTGCTGGAACATTCAAAGAACGCGCTAATGCCTCGTTAGCGGGCACGGCGCCATCATATTGTAAATCGAAATTTTGGGGCATATAGCCAGAAATTTGCGTAGGTATATCGGCTTGTAATGTTTTAGGTAAGATACTTCCATCTTGTAATAAGGCTGCATAGAGGAGAGGTTTAAGAGTGCTGCCCGGACTTCTCAACGCGGGTATCATGTCGACATAAGTTTCTAATTGCGCTTCATTTGGATGATAAACATTACCACAATAACTCAGTACTTTATTTTGTTCTATATCTAAAATTAAACATGCAATATTGTTTATGCCATTGCCTTTAAGTTGCTGGTGGTGCTGTTCTAAAATTTGATTGCACATAGATTGTAGTCTTAAGTCAATGCTACTTAATACCTGCGACTTTATAGGTTTTTCGCCCAAGGCTCCATCAAACAAGCTGCTCAAAAAATTGGGTGCATGATTAGGAAGCGGCAAGGGTTTTTGAGGTATAGGTTCAAGCAGAGCTAAAGAATAATCTTCTTGAGTGATAAGGTGTTTTTGTTTGAGCTTTTCTAGTAGTTTATCTCGTTTCTGTTTCAGAGTTTGTCGGTTTTTATCGGGTCGAACCAAAGACGGACTGTTGGGTAATACAGCTAAACAACACGACTCGCTCCAACTCAGTTGTGTGGCACTTCTTCCAAAGTATCTCCATGCTGCGGCTTCTAGGCCAACCACGTTGCCTCCAAACGGAGCATGGGAAGCGTAAAGTTGCAAGATTTCTTCCTTAGAATAACTGCATTCTAACCTAAAAGCTAAAAATATTTCAATGCATTTTTCTAATACATTTCTAGGTTTATTTCGGGCCATCCTAATTACCTGCATGCTTAAAGTACTGCCACCACTTTTAACACTTCCATGCTTTAAATTTAAATACAAAGCACGAGATAATGCCAAAGGATCGAAGCCAGGATGATAATAAAATCGTTTGTCTTCAAACTCAATGATAGCCTGTTTAAACTTATCAGGTACCTCTGTAAGTTGCTCAAATCGCCACTGACCATCATCTGAAATTTTGGCTTGCAACAGTTGCCTGTTTTTATCGAGCACTAATTTAGAAAATGGTGCATTAAATAAAGGGTTTGGAAGCGATTTCCAAAATGCCCAAAGAAGTATGATTATGCAACAAATGCCTACATAAACTTTCTTGCTTTTTAAGGCACTACTGTTATCCATTTTCCACTTTCTTTAGCCTGTACATTCCCATGATACATGCGTTCGCAAACAAACCCAGGGGCGTAAAATTTACCTTGATAACTTGCATTTAGATAAAATACGAAAACAGCCTTTTGTCTAGCACCTAAATCAAAATAGGATAAGATTCTATCATCTCTTACATCTTGGTATCGAGCGGTGCTGTAGGCATTCTCTTGGGTAGACCCCGTAGCATTTAATCGCTCATTATGAATTTCCCAAGCACTTGGCATCACCATAGTTAAGGCTAAATCTGAATAATTTCCCATTAATCCAGGATTAGTTATGCTCACCTCAATTTTAAAATCTATTCCTTGCTTCAAACTTTCTGGGTTAATCACTTTCCCATCCATGTCTTTGTACACAACCTCCATGTTTAAGTTATTTTGAGCGGCACTTTGTTTGTTTATAGCAGGTTTTCCTCTGGCAATTAATTTAGCAAACAAAATATTTCCTTTGTTATTAAGCACTTTAATATTGCCATTTTTGGCTGAACCAATCTCTAATGGAATAGATATAAACTTGCCTTTTCCAGAGAAACTTTTGCTTTGTCCGTTTACCTCATAACTAAATTCTAGCTTTTCATTTTCTGCATATTTTCCTGTAAGCGAAGCTACAGCCAAAAGCGAATAAGCTGCCGATTGGGTGCTCATAAATTCTTGACTTCCCAAGTTAGAACACACCTTTTGTAGTAGTTGGTAGGCTTTTGTTTTTTCGTTTAATAGGATAAGTGTTTCTAATATCAACGCTTCATCTCGTGCCACAGAACCATACGAATATTCTTGTTCTTCGCTATTAGATTTAACCTGAAGTTTCTCACTTTCTATTAATTTTTTAGCTGTTTCTTTGTTTCCAGCCAAAGCATAAGCTGCCGCTAAACGCCAACGTGCATTGCTGCTTAAGTCAGAAATTTCTTTTAATCTATTCATAGCACCCAATTCAGGTACTCCTGCTAAAGCCAATGTATAAAGTCGGTAAGCCTGATTTAAATCTCGGGAATTGTTACCGTTTCTCATCCAGGCTAAGGCAGTTGCTTTTTGGTATTTTTTCCAGTTATCAATCATATGAATAGGTATGGCATAACCAGCTTCTTCTGCTTTTAATAAATAATGGCCAACATAGCTGCTCGACCAATCATCTGAGTTAGATTCGCCCTGCCAGTAACCAAATCCACCGCTTGCATTTTGGTAAGTTCTCAATTTATTAATGGCCACTTTGGTATTTCTGTCTATCTCTTTTTTCCATCCATCACTCAGTTCGGTAAGTTGGTTCAGGGCAATTTGAGGAAAGGCTGCCGAGGTAGTTTGCTCCACGCATCCATGCGGATATTGAATCAATTCTCTGAGTCGGCTCTCTAAGTTTATAGAAGGTATGGTACTAACTTCTAGTTTAACAGAATTAGTGCCAGTTACTCCTGGTAAACTAAAGTTGCTCTTCCAAGATTTTCCTGGTTCAATAGTGCTTTCATAAATAGCATTCTCGAACGGATTAGGATTTTCGATAGTAAGTTCAACTTGATATTTGGCTACTTCATTTCCTGCTCTGGCCTCAACTATTACATTACCAATTCCCATTTCATTTTTTACTTCTAAATCAAAATATAATTGGTCGTCGCCAGGCTTTATAAATTTCAAGTTCTTTTGGTTCGAACCAAGCACTTTTATAAGCTTATTGGTTTGCACTTTTACTTGAACATTGCCTAAATTTGGGTTCATAGCAAATACTGAAACAGGAAGTTTTAACTGCTCGCCCTGGCGTAAAACTCTTGGTAAACTGGCCAAAACCATTAATGGTTTTTTTACACTTACCGATTTTTCTGCCAAACCATAAGCGCCCTCATGAGCCGCCACTACCATAACTCTTACGGCACCAACATAATTTTTTATATTAAATTGGTGTGTGTGTTGTGCGCCTTTTTCAAGCTTAAACGGACCCATAAAATGGATAGCAGGTTTAAATCTTTTAGCTTTACTGTCTTTTTGTTTTCTGTTTAATCCTTCGTCGCCACCAATACTCAAACTCTTGTTAAACTGAGTTCCAAATGCACCCATAACGTAATCGTACATGTCCCATGTTTTTACGCCAAGAGCTTCCCTGGTAAAGA
>JAKRSG010000344.1 GCA_022402405.1 Bacteroidia bacterium
GAAGATATTAATATTTCTATCGAGAAAAATACCATGACAGTAAGTGGAGAGCGCAAGATGAAAAGTGAGAATAAGGAAGATAAATTCCACATGGTTGAGAATTTTTACGGAAAATTTTCAAGAAGTTTCACCTTGCCAGAAAATGTAGAAGTCTCAAAAATAGAGGGTTCTTTTGAAGATGGAATGTTAACCATAACATTACCTAAGGCAGAGGTAAAACAAAACACCACCAAGGTGGTTATTAAGTAAACAAGCAGGGTAGCTTGAGTTTTCATAGGTTAAGAGTCCGCCCGGGCAACTGGGCGGGCTTTTTTTGTTTATTGAAGTTTGCTCTTGTCTTTTGGTATCCTACAATTTTTGTTATTTTCGCACTAGAACATGAAGGTATATCACAGCATTACATCCTTTCCAAAAATTACAAACGCCATCGTTACCCAAGGTACATTTGATGGGGTTCATATTGCACATCAAGTAATATTAAAGCAGTTAAAAGAGATAGCAAAAGTTAAAGGAGGAGAAACGGTACTTATTACTTTTGACCCACATCCTAGAACAGTTTTATTTCCGGAAGATCATGGCTTGCAGTTATTAAATACAAGTTCTGAGAAGATTGAATTATTGGCTGAAGAGGGATTAGATCATTTAATTATTTTGCCCTTTACGAAAGAATTTTCCAGACTTAGTTCTCTGGAGTTTATTCGCGATATTTTGATTGAAAAAATTGGAACCAAATTCCTAGTAATTGGTTACAATCACAGGTTTGGGAAAAACAGAGAAGGGAGTTTTTCGCATCTAAAAGAGTTTGCTCCAACTTATGGTTTCGAAATAATGGAAATTTCTGCTCAAGATTTGGATGAAATATCGGTAAGTTCTACAAAAATTAGAGAGGCATTAAGTGCTGGAAATGTAAATTTAGCTGGTAGATTTTTAGGTAGAAACTATGCAATCGAGGGAACTGTTGTGCAGGGAAAACAATTAGGTCGCACTCTAGGATATCCCACTGCCAATATCAAAGTTAGTCACGAATTGAAGTTGATTCCAGCCGATGGAGTGTATGCTGTTTGGGCGTGGGTTCAAGGCAAAAAATTTGGCGGAATGTTAAATATTGGCAATAATCCGACTGTGGAAGGAAAAGGTAGGAGTATAGAAGTTAACATATTTGATTTTAGTGAAACTATTTATAATCAAACTATAAGTATAGAATTTGTTGATAAGCTGAGAGAGGAATTGAAATTTAAAAGTTTGGAAGAGTTAAAATCTAGCTTAGATATAGATAAATTGCAAGCTTTAAAGTTACTCGATTTAAAGTTGAATGCATTCTGATGAGGTTAAAATTTGTTGTATTAAGTATATATTTTGTTATCTCTTTTTCTTTGGCCACGAAAGTAAGGGCCCAGGTTGTAGAGAACCCCGATTCTCTTGAACAAATAGAATTTGAAGAGGAAGATGAAATTGAAGAATCTACTGAATTTGATAGTATAGTAGTAAATACGGATGATAAGTACTGGGATTTTGTTAGGCCCCGTAATTTTATGTTCGATACATCCTTTGCCCCTGCCAATTTATTTTATAACGGTTGGGATACTATTACCATAAATCCTTATAGACGTGATTTGCGTAATATGGCAGATACCGTAAAGCTCATTTTAGCTAATTACGACGATTGTTCTTTTCATCCTCCAGCCATCGGAGATATTACGTCAAATTTTGGCTTCAGAAGATGGGGTAGGCGACAAAAATTTCATTTTGGAACAGATATTCGCATGGAGGTTGGCGACCCAGTATATGCGGCTTTTGAAGGGGTTGTTAGGATTGCCAAAAGAAGTGCTGATTATGGGTATGTGGTAGTGATCAGACATAATAATGGCTTAGAAACTTTGTACGCGCATTTCTCGCAGTTATTGGCCTATCCTGGTCAGCCAGTTAAAGGCGGAAACATCATCGGTTTAGCTGGTAGTACAGGTCGTTCTACAGGGCCGCACCTGCATTTTGAAGTTAGGTTTCAAGGAGAAAAAATCGACCCAGCTTCTATTATTCATTTTCCATCAGGTTCTTTGTTAAATGATACTTTCCAGATTGATAAAGGCTGTTTTAAACATTTATATGAGGTAAAATCGGCCAAGCTAAAAGCAACCACTCCAAAATATGTTAAGGCCAGGAAAGGGGATACCATTCAGAAAATTGCCAATAGATACGGATTAAGTCCCAAAAAAGTTAGCAGATTAAACGGAATAAATTCTAAAACTAAATTAAAATCTGGCCGTAGAATTAGGCTAAGGTAATGGAGTTTAAATTGAAATAACATGAAACTAGTAAAAACCATTTTAAAAATTTCAGCCGCATGTATCGTGCTATTTTTGTTGGGAGGTTTTGTTTATTATTCTCAATATATAAAGCCGTTTAAGGAACAAATGAGTAAAACCATGTTGGTTAATTTCGATATGAACCTAATGGTTGTTCAAGGTGGTGGTGGTAATTCTGGAATTCTATTATTAGATAGTATGGTTTTAGTTATCGATTCGAAAATGTATGAAGCCGCCAAAGAATTGTATGCTACAGCGAAAAAGATTTCGGATAACAAACCTATTGTTTTAGTAAATACACATTATCATCCTGATCATGTGGGTGGTAATGATTTGTATTCGGGTCAAACTATTATTGCAGGTGGTAATTATTCTCCACAGCAATGGAAAAACGAAACAGGGTCTGCAAATTTGCCTACTATTTGGGTAAAAGACAGTATGGTTATTGAAACTAAATCTGAAAAAATTAGCATACTAAATATTCCAAATGCCGCGCACACAGAAAGCGATATAGTGGTTTATTTGCATAACAAAAAGGTCTTGTTCACTGGAGATTTGGTGCTAAATAAACAAGTGCCTATGATTATGGGAGCAGGAAACGCTCCTGGTTATTTGACTGCACTCGATTACCTACGTCATCGCTATCCGTTTAGTACTGTGGTTCCCGGACATGGAAACATGGGTTCAAGAAAAGTATTTGATACCTTCTCACAATATATGTTGGATATGAAGGAAGCTGCAGAGCATCCTGAAAAGAAAGATGAGCTCATCAGTAAATATTCTGATTGGACTCACCTCCCTTTTTTTATGTCGCACAACGCAACTATTCGCAAGTTTAAACTATAAGAATCCGAGTTGCAATTTAGCAGACTCGCTCATTAAATCTTGGCTCCAAGGTGGATCAAAAGTTACGGTAACGGTTACTTCTTGAACACCTTCTATGGCACCAAGCTTTTCTTTTATTTCGGCAGGCATACTTTGAGCAGCCGGACAAAATGGAGAAGTTAGAGACATGATGATTTCAATGTTTAATTCATGCGAAACATTAACCTCATATATTAAACCTAACTCATAAATATTTACTGGTATTTCTGGGTCGAATATAGTTTGAAGCACCTGAATGGCTTCGTTTTGTACGTCTACAAAATTTCTATTTGATTTAGTTTCTTCGCTCATAATTTAAGATGCTTGGTTTAAGGCAAACGCATACATTTTCATTTGTTTTATCATGCTGGTAAAACCATTACTTCTTTGCGAGCCAATCATTCGGCTCATGCCAATTTTTTCTATGAAATATAATTCAGATTGAAGGATTTCTTCAGGTGTTTTACCACTCCAAATCTTAACTAATAAACTCACCAGCCCCTTTGTTATCTCGGTGTTTGAGTCGGCCTCAAAATATAGTTTACCGTCTTTATGCACTGGAAATAACCAAACTTTGCTCTGACAGCCTTTAACAATATACTCATCTGTTCTGTGTTCTGCAGGCATCTCTGGCAACTTTTTACCTAAGTCCATTAAGTAAAAAAGCTTACTCTCCAAGTCATCCTCAAACAAGGAAAAGTCGTCTATAATTTCGTCTTGTAGTTCTTGGCAAGTCATAATTATCTTTTTAAAATTTTGCCTAAAGTCTGCACTAAATATTCAACCTCATCCAAGGTATTATAAATGGCAAACGAAGCTCTCACTGTTCCTTCAATGGCAAAATAATTCATTAAAGGTTGGGTGCAGTGGTGCCCAGTTCTAACGGCAATTCCGCGAGCGTCTAGCATTAATCCTGTATCAAATGGATGTTTGCCCTCCAATAAAAAGGATTGAACAGCTACCTTGTTGTCTGCCGTGCCGTAAAGCTTTATTCGTTCAGAACCTAATTCTTGGTTTAGCCCGTTGATGCCTGCAACAAATGCTTGAAGCAAGTTGTTTTCGTATTGAATGATAGCAGGTTTTCCAATTTGGTTTACAAATTCGATAGCATATTTAAAGGCAATTACATCTGCAATATTTGGAGTTCCTGCCTCAAATTTAAATGGGATTTCATTAAAAGTAGTTCTTTCGAAGCTTACTTCTTTTATCATTTCTCCACCACCTTGGTAGGGTGGCATAGATTCTAATAAGGCACGTTTACCATATAATACTCCCACTCCGGTAGGACCATAAAGTTTGTGTGAGCTAAGCGCTAGAAAGTCGATATCCAAAGCTTGCACATCTATCTCTAAGTGCGAGCCTGCTTGGGCACCATCTATAAAAACAACAGCGTTTTGTTGGTGAGCTGCAGCTATTATTTCTTGGATAGGATTAATCGTACCTAACGCATTACTGGCCCAAACACAAGAAACTAATTTGGTTTTAGGAGAAAGTAATTGATAAAAAGCCTCCATGTTTAGAGTACCATCATTGTGAATGGGAACTACTTTTAAGATAGCTTCTTTTTCTTCGCAGATAAGCTGCCAAGGCACAATATTGCTATGGTGCTCCATGTGCGTGATGATTATCTCATCACCTTTTTGTAGAAACTTTCTTCCCCAAGTTTGAGCCACTAAATTGATGCTCTCTGTAACACCTTTTGTAAAAATACATTCTTGAGATTCTGCCGCATGAATGAAGTTCTTTACAGCTTCTCTCGTATCCTCAAACATTCCTGTAGCTCTATCTGCTAAGGTATGAGCACCTCTATGAATATTTGAATTGTGCAACTCATAATATTGACGCAATGCATTAATAACACTCAGTGGCTTTTGAGTAGTAGCTGCATTATCAAAATATACTAAAGGATGACCATTTACCTCTTGATGAAGTATTGGAAACAAGCTTCTAATATGAGTAATATTGAGGTTGTCCATGGTTTTTTACTAGAGTTTTCTCTCAATTTCAGATTCGAGGATATCAACCAATTCTGGTATTTTTATTTTTTCTGCAATGTCATCTGCAAAAGCATTTAACAATAATCTTCTAGCTTCTGCTTCACTAATACCGCGACTTCTTAAATAAAACATAGGTTCCTCATCGAGCTGACCAATAGTAGCACCATGAGTACATTTTACATCGTCGGCAAATATTTCTAATTGAGGTTTCGTATTAATAGTAGCAGAATTGCTCAATAAAATATTCTGATTACGCTGATATGCATTGGTTTTTTGTGCATCTTCATGAACCACAATCTTTCCATTAAATACCGCTACAGCAACATCTTTTAAAATACCTTTGTATTTTTCGTCGCTGAAACAATTTGGCATAGCATGATCTACTCGGCTATGATTATCTACAAACTGCTTTCCATCAGGAATGTATAAGCCATAGAGAAGACTATTGCAATTCTCGCCATTCATGTAAAAATGCAGGTTATTTCTAACCCACTGTCCGTCCAAAGTAAGCGTAACCTGATTGATATTCGTGTTAGCCAATTGGTGAATTTGAGTATAATTGTTATGATACGTTTCACCAGCAGCTCTTTGAACTTTATAATGCTCCAAACCTGCATTTTCACCCACAAAAACCTCATTAATTACATTGGTAAAAGACGGGTTTGAACCCACCGCCATGTAATTTTCGATGATGCTAGCATGAGCATTTTTCTCAATGATAATTAGATTTCTAGGCTGTTGAAAAACAGATTGATCATTTGCATCAGTAATATTGGTAACCATT